>NZ_JABERS010000011.1:0-116004 GCF_013168745.1 Aeromonas sp. TW 6
AAAGACTGGAATGGGCAGCTGATTATTTGGCCAAGAACGCTTGCCGAACCAAGCAGAGAAAATCGATACAGAACAGGACCTTGGAAGGAGTTTTAAAGGGACTCAACGCTTAAGGTCCTGTACATGAAAAGCTGATAATAAATATCGTTTGCGCGTTCATTTTGGTTGGTGATATATAATTAAATAAAATTTAAAGGTATATGTTTTTAGCTACTTCTGACGCGGAAAAAAGCCTGTAACTGGTAGCATAAATATTGGATCAAATAGTGTGACAACGCTTTCATTCTGATTATTTAACATCACGAACTAACGGGTAATTTAAATGAATTAAATTCAATAACACGCAAAAATACCCCCTAGTGGGTATTTTGGTGGCCCACGCCATGCTTTCTAAGTCTATGCTATATATGGATTTTTTAAATCCATGATGATGAGTTTTCTATTTGAATAATGTTCCGTCACTTGATGGAGATCAACATAAAGGGGGAGGGGGAGGCATAGCATTCCCGCAATTAAGCATTTGTCAAACAATGCTCACTGACGGGAATAAGAAAAATGGTCGAGGATACTTTTTTATCGGCTCATGGAATTAATCGCCGTGACTTTATGAAATTGTGCGCCGGGATGGCCGCAACTCTGGGATTAAGCCAGCATGCCGTGGCCAAGATGGCCACCGCGCTCACCAGCCCCGAGCGGCCGCCGGTGATCTGGATAGGGGCGCAGGAGTGTACCGGTTGCACCGAATCGCTGCTGCGCGCCACCCACCCCACCATCGAGAACCTGATCCTCAACACCATTTCGCTGGAGTATCACGAGGTGCTCTCGGCGGCCTTCGGTCATCAGGCCGAAGAGAACAAGCACAATGCCATCGAACGCTACAAGGGCAAGTATGTGCTGGTGGTGGATGGTTCCATCCCGCTTAAAGATGGCGGCATCTACTGCATGGTGGCCGGTGAACCCATCGTCGACCATATTCGCCGCGCGGCTGCCGATGCGGCCGCCGTCATCGCCATCGGCTCCTGCGCCGCCTGGGGCGGGGTGCCTGCCAGTGGTGGCAACCCGACCGGCGCCGTCAGCCTGGAAGAGGCCCTCGGCAACCTCGGCACGCCGATTATCAATATCCCGGGCTGCCCGCCCAACCCCCACAACTTCCTCACCACGGTCGCCTACTACATCACCTACGGCAAGCTGCCGGCGCTCGATGCCAAGAAGCGGCCGCTGTTTGCCTATGAGCGGCTCATCCACGAAAACTGCGAGCGTCGTCCGCACTTCGACGCCGGCCGTTTCGCCAAGGAGTTTGGCGACGAGGGCCACCGTCAGGGCTGGTGTCTCTATCACCTGGGCTGCAAGGGGCCGGAGACCTACGGCAACTGCTCGACCCTGGAGTTCTGCGACGTGGGCGGCGGCATCTGGCCGGTGGGCATCGGCCACCCCTGCTACGGCTGCAACGAGCAGGGGGTGGGGTTCAGCAAGGGGATCTTCCAGCTCGCCAAGGTGGAGAATCCCACCCCGCGGGTGAACAAGCCCGACGTGGCCATCCAGGAGGGAGGACACATGTCGCCCACCGCCACCGGCCTTATCGGTGGGGCGCTCGGGGTGCTGGTCGGGGTGAGTCTGATGACGGTGCGCGAGCTCGGTCGCCAGCAGAAGCGCCATGAAGCCGGACAGCACTCATCACGGGAGGAGTGACCGTGAACAGACGCAATTTTCTCAAATTCGCCTCCGTCGGTGCGCTGGCGGCGGGCACCACCGTTTCCGGCACCGCGCTGGCGGCGGCCGAGAACAAGCCGCCCATTCCCGGTGCGCTCGGCATGCTCTACGACTCCACCCTCTGCATCGGTTGCCAGGCCTGTGTGGCGGAGTGTCAGCGCCTCAACGGCAACCCGGTCAATCCGGCCGGGGAAGCGACCTGGTCCAACAACGACAAGCTGAGCCCCTACACCAACAACATCATTCAGGTGTGGAAGAGCGGCACCGGCGAGCACAAGGATCAGCTGGTGGATGGCTATGCCTACATCAAGAAGCAGTGCATGCACTGTGTCGATCCCAACTGCGTCTCCGTCTGCCCTGTGCAGGCGCTGACCAAGGATCCCAAGACAGGCATCGTCCATTACGACCCGGACGTCTGCACCGGCTGCCGCTACTGCATGGTGGGCTGCCCGTTCGATGTGCCCAAATATGACTACGACAACCCGTTCGGGGCGATCCACAAGTGCGAGCTCTGCAACCAGAAGGGGCTTGAGCGCATTGATCAGGGCAAATTGCCCGGCTGCGTCGAGGTGTGCCCCACCGGCGCCGTCATCTTCGGCACCCGCGAGGCGCTGATGGCCGAAGCCAAGCGCCGGCTGCTGGCCACCCCGGGCAGCGAATATGCCTACCCGCGCCAGACCCTCTTAGCCAATGACCCTTACCTGCACCAGGTACCCAACTACCAACCTTACGTCTATGGCGAGAAGGAGGGGGGCGGCACCCAGGTGCTGGTGCTGGCCGGGGTGCCCTACGCCAGGCTCGACATGCCCGACTTGCCGGAGCTCTCCTCCGGGGCCCGCTCCGAACATATCCAGCACACCCTCTACAAGGGGATGGTGCTGCCCATGGTGGTGCTGACCGGGCTCTCGGTGCTCATTCGCCGCAACAGCAAGAAAAATGGCCAGGATCACCATGATGACGAGGGCCATGGGCCTGACAGTCATCCGGATCAGGGCTCGGTAAAGGGAGGCAAGGATCATGAGTAATCACAAGGCACATCCGCTGGGGGGCAGGCTGGTCAGCTGGCCGGTACTGGTGCTGGCCCCCTTCGCCGTGCTGTGCGGCATGTTGATCTTGAAACGCCTCGTCTTCGGACTGGGTTCGGTCACCGATCTCAACGGGGGTTACCCCTGGGGGCTCTGGATCTCGTTCGATCTGCTGATCGGCACCGGTTTTGCCTGCGGCGGCTGGGCGCTGGCCTGGGCGGTCTATGTGTTCAACCGGGGGGAGTATCACCCCCTGGTCAGGCCGGCCCTGTTGGCGAGCCTGTTCGGCTATTCCCTGGGCGGCCTCTCCATCACCATCGACGTCGGCCGTTACTGGAACCTGCCCTATTTCTACCTGCCCGGTCACTTCAACACCTCTTCGGTGCTGTTCGAGACGGCGGTCTGCATGACGATCTATATCGGGGTGATGGCGCTGGAGTTTGCGCCCGTGCTCCTGGAGAAGTTCGGCTGGAAAACCTCCATGGCGCGTCTCAACAAGATCATGTTCTTCATTCTGGCGCTGGGGGCCCTGCTGCCCACCATGCACCAATCCTCCATGGGATCCCTGATGATAGTGGCGGGGGAGAAGATCCATCCGCTCTGGCAAAGCTACGAGCTGCTGCCAGTCTTTTCGCTTCTGACTGCCTTCATCATGGGCTTCTCCATCGTGGTGTTTGAAGGCTCCCTGGTGCAGGCGGGGTTGGCGGGGCGCGGCCCCAACGAGAAGTCGCTGTTCTACAAGCTGACCCAGGTGATCGACATCTTCCTGATCCTGTTCGTGGCGCTGCGCTTTGCCGAGATCGTCATCAACGACAAGTCGGAGTATCTCTCCGAGTGGAATCGCTACGCCTTGATGTTCTGGAGCGAGATCGCGCTGATGATCTTCCCGCTGCTGGTGTTCCACTGGGACAAGAGCCGCCGGGATTCCCGCATGTTGTTCCTGGGGGCCCTCAGCATGCTGCTGGGCGCCGCTCTCTGGCGACTGGACTACTCCCTGCTCGCCTTCAACCCCGGCAATGGCTACCACTACTTCCCCTCCGCGGCGGAAGTGCTGATCTCCTTGGGCTTCGTCGCCATCGAGGTGTGTGCCTATTTGCTGCTGATCCGGCTGCTGCCGGTACTGCCATCACTTGAACGTGTTCACCAAGATTATCAGGCCCGAGGGAAAGCCAACGTATGAGCCAACGTATCACCATAGACCCCATCACCCGCATCGAGGGTCACCTGCGTATCGACTGTGAAATCGAAGGCGGCGTCGTCACCAAGGCCTGGTCGTCCGGCACCATGTGGCGCGGGATGGAGGAGATCGTCAAGGGCAACGACCCGCGCGATGCCTGGATGATAGTGCAGCGCATCTGCGGGGTGTGCACCTCCATTCACGCCATCGCCTCGGTGCGGGCGGTGGAGAACGCCATCGGCGCCAAGGTGCCGGTCAACGCCCAGTACATCCGCAACCTCATCATCGCGGCCCACAACATCCACGATCACATCGTCCACTTCTATCAGCTCTCCGCGCTGGATTGGGTGGACATCACCGCGGCCCTTGAGGCCAACCCGCAGAAGGCGGCGGACATGCTCAAGGGGGTATCGACCTGGTCCCTCAACAGCGCCGAGGAGCTCGCCAAGGTGCAGGAGAAGATCCGCGCCCTGGTGGCGAGCGGCCAGCTCGGCATCTTTGCCAACGGCTACTGGGGTCACAAGGCGATGAAGCTGAGCCCGGAGGTGAACCTTATCGCCGTGGCCCACTACCTGCAGGCACTGGAGTGCCAGCGCGATGCCAACCGCATCGTCGCCATCCTCGGTGGCAAGACCCCCCACATCCAGAACTTGGCGGTGGGCGGCGTGGCCAACCCTATTAACCTGGATGCGCCGAGTGTGCTCAACCTGGAGCGGCTGCTCTATGTGAAGAGCTTTATCGATCGGCTCGGCGAGTTCATCGAGCAGGTCTACAAGGTGGATGCCGCCATCATAGCCGCCCACTACCCCGAGTGGCTGAACCTGGGGCAGGGGGCTAAGCACTACCTGAGCGTGCCGGAGCTTCCCACCGACGGTAACGGCGGTAGCTTCCTGATGCCCGGTGGCTACATCGAGAATGGCAATCTGGCGGGGTATCGCCCCATCGAGAGCCATCAGGATGGCTGGCTGATGGATGGCATTGCCGAGAGCAACAAGCACGCCTGGTACAAGGATGACGAGCCCCTCAAACCCTGGGAGGGCAAGACCGAGCCCGATTACACCGGCTGGCAGGATGACGGCAAATACTCCTGGGTCAAATCCCCCACCTTCTACGGCAAGGTGGTGGAGGTGGGGCCGCTCGCAGACTTGCTTGTGAAACTGGCCGCCAAGCACCCGGAGACGGTGGCGCACTTCGATCAGCTGAACGGCCTCTACAAGGCGCTGACCGGCTCTGCCATCAAGACTGAACAGCTGCACTCCACCATGGGTCGCATCATCGGTCGCGCGGTGCGCTGCTGCGTGCTCAAAGACACCCTGTCACATCAGTGGAAGGCGCTGGTGGACAACATCGGCAAGGGGGACACCACCGCCTACATCAAGGCAGAGATCCCGGCGGACAAGGAGTTTCGCGGGGTGGGCTTTGAAGAGGCGCCGCGTGGCATGCTCTCCCACTGGATCGTCATCAAGGGCGGCAAGATCGAGAACTATCAGGCGGTGGTGCCGTCGACCTGGAACTCGGGCCCGCGCAACTTCAACGACGAACCTGGCCCCTACGAGCAGGCGCTGGTGGGCACCCCGGTGGCGGATCCCGCCAAGCCACTGGAAGTGGTGCGCACCGTTCACTCGTTCGACCCCTGCATGTCCTGCGCGGTCCACGTGGTGGATACCCAGAGCGGCGACGTGACTCAGGTGAAGGTGCTGTGATGAACACCCTGATCCTGGGCGTAGGCAACCTCTTGCTGAGCGATGAGGCGGTGGGGGTTCGCATCGTCGAGGGGCTGGAGCGCGACTACCGTTTCGCCCCCGGCATCGAGCTGCTTGACGGCGGCACCGCCGGCATGGAGCTGCTCGAAGCGATGGCCAGTCGCGACCACATCATCCTGGCGGACGCGGTGCGCAGCGGCAATCCGCCGGGTACCGTGGTGACCCTGAAGGATGAAGCGATCCCGACCCTGTTCGGTCGCAAGATCTCCCCCCATCAGCTGGGGCTGGCGGACGTGCTCTCGGCGCTGCACATGACGGGGGAGTCCCCCAGGCGGCTCACCCTGATCGGGGTCGAGCCCGAATCCCTCGAACCCCGCATCGGCCTCACCCCCGTGGTGGCGGCTGCCATGGGGGAGGCGACGGATCGGATCCTGACCCTGCTGGCCAGCCTGGGAGCACCGGCCATCCCGCTCTCCGAGCAGGAGAAGGCCGAGCGAGCGCGGGAGGGCCTATGGCGCAATCCATTGTGAATGAGACCGAGATAGTGAATGTGCAGAAGATCGAGCCGGTGCAGGAGTTTGCCGGTTTTGCCGCGAACCCAGCCCCGCGCCTGGTGGCCCAATACGAGCGGATCGCGCAGCAAGAGATGCAGGCCCTGCCGTTCTACCACCCGGCCATGCCGATAGTGGCGCAGTGCACCCTGTTTGAAGATCAGTGGCTCGGCTGCGTGCTCACCCCCTGGATGTTGAGCGTGGTGGTATTGCCGGGGCCGGATCAGCTCTGGCCGGTGCGCAGCAGTAGCGAACGCCTCGCTCTGCAGCTCCCCTGCGGCAACCTGACCTTTATGGTGGGGGAGTTGCCCGAGACGGGGCAGTTGCTGGCCTGCTCGCTCATGTCCCCCATCGACCCGCATCTGGGGGCCGACGAGGGTCGGGCGCTGGTGAGCAGCACCCTCAAGATGCTGCTTTCGCTTCCGGTGCAGCAGGGGGAGGGCGGCGTGGATCTGGGGCGCCGACGACTGTTCGGGGGACGAAAGTCCTGAGACCAAGGCGTGCCGACAACCGGGCGCGTCAGTTTGACACAGGGGCCGGCATGGGCCCCTCACTCGCCTCATTGAGGTGGCGTTGCATCTCTGCGAGTGAATCCTGGGAACAAGGATCATGATGAAGATTGAACATGGCCTCATCGATGGCCTGCTGGGTGCGCCAGTCCTGGTGCGGGCACTGCCCCTGCTGGCCCTGCTATCGGGCGGTTTCTCTACCATGGCGCTGGCTGCCCAGCCCGTCCCCGCCGAACTCAAGCTCGCCATTGGCAGTGAGCCCACCGAAGGGTTTGACCCGCTGCTTGGCTGGAGCCACGGCAGCTACCTGCTGCTGCACAGTCCGCTGCTCAAGCAAAACGCCGACCTCAGCTGGCAGAATGTGCTCACCCAATCGGTGACCCCGAACCAGGATGGCAGGGGGTGGCTTATCCGCCTCAAGCCGAACCTGACATTCTCCAACGGCGCGCCCCTCACCGCCGAAGACGTGGCCTTTACCTACAACAGCGCAGCCCAGGGGGGCGGCAAGATCGACATGGGCAACTTTGTCTCGGCCAAGGTGCTCTCGCCTACCGAGGTTGCCATCACTCTTAGCGCCCCCCAGAGCACCTTCGTCAACGTGCTGGGATCGCTTGGGATAGTGTCGAAGAAGGATTACGATCCCAAGCGCTATGCTCGCGAGCCGGTCGGCGCAGGCCCTTACCGGCTGGTGAGCTTCCTGCCCGGTCAACAACTGGTGGTGGAGGCCAACCCCTATTACACCGGTGGCAACAATGATTTCAAACGGCTGGTGTTCGTCTTTATCGATGAAGAGAGCGCCTATGCCGCCGCCCGGAGCAATCAACTCGATCTGGTGCGTATCGCCCCGTCACTGGCGCCCACCGTGCCTGCTTCCCTCAAGCTCTGGGTACGGCCGAGCGTGGAGAACCGCGGCATCGTCTTCCCCATTCCTCCAGCGGGTAAAAACGATGCCAAGGGTTATCCCATCGGCAACGACGTGACCTCGGACGTGGCGGTGCGCCGCGCCATCAACTACGCCATCGACCGCAAGTTGCTGGCCGACCAACTGCTGGAAGGGCACGCCATCCCCGCCTATAGCGCGGTAGAAGGCTTGCCCTGGCTAAACAAAGCCACCGCCTTCAAGGATGGCGATGCCGCCCACGCCAACGCCCTGCTCGACGAGGCGGGCTGGAAGATGGGCAGTGACGGCATTCGCCACAAGGGCGACCTGCGCGCCGCCTTTACCCTCTGGTACACCAGTGGCGACAGCACCCGCCGGGATCTGGCGGAAGCGGTGCGGGCCATGCTCAAACCCATCGGTCTTGAGGTGAGCCTCAAGTCCGGCAGCTGGGAGCAGGTGGAGCGTGAGATGCACGCCAATCCGGTGCTGATGGGGTGGGGGAGTCTGGATCCCATGGAGCTCTATCACCACTACCAGAGCGGTTCCGGTGGCGTGGAGTTCTACAACCCGGGCTACTACAGCAATCCGGTGGTGGATGGCCACCTCAAGCAGGCGCTGGATGCCCCGAACTGGCAGGCGGCAGTGCCGTTCTGGCAGCAGGTGGAGTGGGATGGCAAAACCGGCGCCGGAGTGCAGGGGGATGCGGCCTGGGCCTGGCTGCTCAATGTGCAGCACACCTATCTCGCCAACCGTTGCATCGATCTTGGCAAGGGGGCGCCGGAGATCCACGGTAGCTGGTTTTTGCTCAACAACCTGCAGGATTGGCGGTGGACGTGCCGTTAAGTTCGCCCTTGAGTCATTCAGGTTATCTGTTGCTAAAAGCCCTGCTGCGTCTGGCAGGGCTGTTATGTCTGGTCTCGGTCGCCACCTTTGTGCTGCTGAGTTACTCCCCCATCGACCCCATCAAGGCCTATATCGGCAACGATCTGCTCCATGTGCCGCCGGAGCAGTACGCCCGCATTGCCGCTCGCTGGGGGCTGGATCAACCGCTCTGGCTGCGCTACTGGCACTGGTTTACCCAGGTGCTGCGGGGGGATCTCGGTTACTCCATGCTCTATAACGCACCGGTGGGTGAGGTAATAGGCCAGCGCTTTGCTGCCTCCTTCCTGTTGCTGGCGGGCGCCTGGCTGCTCTCCGGCTTGTTCGGCATCCTGCTTGGGCTCTGCGCCGGTCGCTATCTCAATCGCTGGCCCGATCGACTTATCTGCCGCTTTGCCTACCTGCTCGCCTCCCTGCCCACCTTCTGGGTCGGCCTGTTGCTGCTCGCCCTGTTTGCGGTGTACTGGCCGCTACTGCCGGTCTGCTGCGCCTGGACGCCGGGGCTCGCTGCCGATGAGGCGGATTGGGCCATGCGGTTGCGTCATCTGCTGCTGCCGGTCACCACGCTCGCCCTGCTGGGGCTGGGCAATATCGCCCTGCATACCCGGGGGCGGGTGGCCGAGGTGCTGGAGAGCGACTTTATCCGCTACGCCCGCGCTCAGGGGGATGGCGGCTGGCCCATGCTGCGCTTTCACGTGCTGCGCCACGCCCTGACCCCGGCGCTCTGCCTGCAGTTTGCCTCCCTTGGCGAGCTGATTGGCGGATCGCTCTTGGCCGAAAAGGTCTTCTCCTACCCGGGGCTCGGCCAGGCCACTGTGGATGCGGGGCTGCGGGGGGATATCCCCTTGCTGATGGGCATCGTGCTCTTCTGCACCCTGCTGGTCTTTATTGGCAACACGGTGGCCAGTTTGCTGCTGGCCCGCATCAATCGGGGTTGGGAGGGTGAGCATGCTGTTTAACCCGTTTCCCTCCATACTGCGGCTGGTTTTTGCCCTGCTCGGATTGGCGCTGCTGGCCACTTACGGCTGGATCCTCTCTCATCAGGATGTGCCGATGGATCTGCTGGCGCGCCAGCAACCTCCCTCGCTGACCCACTGGTTCGGCACCGATCAGATGGGGCGGGATCTCTGGTTGCGCGCCTTTCAGGGCACCCTCACCAGTCTGGAACTTGGGCTAGGCACGGCGCTCTGCAGTGGTCTGCTGGCCATGGTGGCGGCAAGCGTGTCGCTCATCCATCCCAGATGCGATGCTGCGGTGAGAATGGTGATCGACGCCATGCTGGCGCTGCCCCATATGCTGCTCTTGATCCTTATCTGCTTCACCGTGGGGGGCGGCATGCGCGGGGTGATCCTGGCGGTGGCGCTCACCCACTGGCCCAAGTTGGCGCTCATTCTCTGCGCAGAAGCGCGGCGGATCGCCTGCAGCGACTATGTGGTGCTGGCCCGCTGTCAGGGGATGGGGGCGCTGCGTCGCTGGCGCATCCACCTGCTGCCGGGGCTGTTGCCCCAGTGGTTTATCGGCACCCTGCTGATGTTTCCCCATGCGGTGCTGCACAGCGCGGCCTTGAGCTTTCTCGGTTTTGGGCTGGCGGCCCACGAGGCCTCGCTGGGCCTGCTGCTGGCCGATGCCCTGCGTTATCTGGCCGGTGGCGGTTGGTGGCTGGCGCTCTTCCCGGGGCTGATGTTGCTGCTGCTGGTTCTGCTGTTTGATCAGGCTACCCGCGCCTTGCAACAGCTGTTGTGGCACAGGAGTGAACCATGCTGAGTTTTGATCAGGTGACCATAGAGGCGGCCCACTACTCCTGGCTGGGGCGGCGCAGCTGGCAGCCTTTGCTGACCGATATCAGCCTGCAACTGGCGCCGGGGGAGATAGTGGCGCTGGTGGGGGGGAGCGGCGAGGGCAAGAGCCTGCTGTTGCAAAGCGCTCTGACATTGCTGCCGGACAACCTGCGGATGCGCGGCAGCATCTCCCTCGATGGCGTGCCCCTGTGCGACGCCAGCCGAGCCCGTCTGCGCGGCCACACTCTCTGCTATGTGGCACAGGGGGTAAGCGCCCTCAATCCATTGCTGACGGTGGAGCGTCAGCTGGGACGGGCGGCACGCCTCTGCGGCCAGAGCGGTTCTCGCGAGCGGCTCGGCGAGCAGCTGCTGCGCTACCAGCTGCCCGCGACCACCCTGGACAGATTCCCGCGCCAGCTCTCCGGCGGCATGGCCAAGCGCATTCTGGCCTGCACTGCGGCGCTCGGCGGTGCCCGCTACATTCTGGCAGACGAGATCACCGCCTGGCTCGACGAGGGGCTGGCCTGTTTGCTGCTTGGCCAGTTGCGTGAATTGGCCAATCAGGGTAGCGGCATCCTCTGGGTGACCCACGATCTGGCGCTGGCGGCCCGCTTTGCCGATCGCATTGTGGCGCTGCATCAGGGCCAAGTGAGCGACACCCTGAGTTGCCACCATCTGCGCCAGGGGCAGGGGAGCGAGATGCTCAGAGCCCAGTGGCAGGCGCTGCCGGAGTTCAATGTGCTCTTCCCTGCGCCGGAGGTTTCCTGATGTTGGTATCTCTGAGACTAGCCGTGTGTTGCGCGGCAGACATTCAGTGGCAGGCGCTGCCGGAATTCAATGCGCTCTTCTTTGTGCCGGAGGTTTCCTGATGTTGGAAGTACGAAATCTCACTATCGCCCAGGGGGAACGTCCCCTCTGGCAGGGTTTATCGCTGACGGTGAAAGCGGGCGAACGGCTCGGCATCTCTGCGCCGAGTGGCCATGGCAAGACCACGTTGGGGCGGGTATTGGCCGGTTGGCAACCGGTTGGGGCCGGCGGGCAGATCCTGCTGGATGGGCAGCCGGTGCCTGAACAGGTAAAAGGTTATAACCCTATGCAGCTGGTGCCCCAGCACCCGGAACTCACCTTCAATCCCTATCGCACCACCGGGCAGGCGCTGTGGGATGTGTGGCGCCCCGATGACGCCATGCTGGCCCGCTTTATGGTCAAACCTGAGTGGCTCGGCCGTAAACCCGGTCAGCTCTCCGGTGGTGAGCTGGCCCGCATCGCGTTGCTGCGCGCCCTCGATCCCCGCACTCGTCTGCTCATTGCCGACGAGGTGACCGCCCAGCTGGATCCGCAAATCCAGCGCCAACTCTGGCGTGAATTGATGGTTGAATGCGAGCAGCGCGGCCTTGCCATGCTTGTCTTCAGTCACCAGCAGGCACTGCTGCGTCAGATCTGTCATCGGGTGCTGCGCTTTGGTGAGATGCAGCCCGTGACTGGTGTATTGGCTGAAAATGCGGCCTGAGGGTTAGTTCCCCCTCATCCCCAGCCCTTCTCCCGCAAGGGGGGAAGGGAGCAGAAGGTGCCATTTCGCCAGGCTCGGGGTTTAGGGTTTGGAGAACCTCTGGGTTTGAAAATATGGCTGGTTGTTATGCTCGAAGCTCCCCTGAGGGGTTTGAGGGCGTCGTATAGTCGCGGCATCCACAAACCGGTTCCCTCTCCCTGGGGAGAGGGTCAGGGTGAGGGGACGCGAGTATGAGGCGCGGGCCATTCGGTATAGAGAGAACGCCTGATAAGGTTTGTAAATAAAGAGAGGGAGGCATCAGCCTCCCTCTCTTGTTTTCTACCGTTATCAGCGGCGTTTAACCGGTTGATTTCAAGCACTGGCCAGCCAGTTGAGCCAGGCATCCATCCCTTCCCCCGTGGTGGCGCTGACCTGGATCACCTGGATATAGGGGTTGACCCGTTTGGCGTTCTCGATGCAGCGGGCCACATCAAAGCTGACGTAGGGCAGCAGATCAGTCTTGTTGATCACCATCAGCTGGGCGGCGGCGAACATGTCCGGGTATTTCAGCGGCTTCTCTTCCCCCTCGGTGACGGAGAGGATCGCCACCTTGTACTTCTCGCCGAGATCGAAGCTGGCGGGGCAGACCAGATTGCCCACGTTCTCGATAAAGAGGATGCCCCCTTCATTGGCGGGCAGCTGGTGGCAGGCATCGTGCACCATCTTGGCGTCCAGATGGCAGCCCTTGCCGGTGTTGATCTGCACGGCAGGGACGCCGGTGGCACGGATGCGATCCGCATCGGCGCTGGTCTGCTGATCCCCCTCGATGACGGCGCAGGGGCGCAGGCCTTCGAGGCGGCGCAGGGTTTCGCACAGCAGGGTGGTCTTGCCCGAGCCCGGGCTCGACACCAGGTTAAGCACCAGTTGGGCCGCCTCGTCGAAGTGTTCGCGGTTGTGGGCGGCCAGCGCGTTGTTTTTGGCCAGCACATCCATCTCGATGGCGATCAGCTGGCGCTGCCCCATGCCGGGCACCGACAACCCAGCTTCCCCTTTGCCGTAGTGCAGATCACCCTGCTGATGGTCATGGTCATGGTCATGGTCATGGTCATGGTCATGGTCATGGTCATGGTCATGGTCATGGTCATGGCTGTGATCATGGGGATGCGCGTGGGAATGGCCGTGGTCATGAGAGTGGGCATGTTCATGATGATGGTCGTGTGGGTGATCATGCCCCTCATGGCTCATGGGAGCCCGCACCCCGTGGTAGTGGTGATGGACATCCCCCTGATGGTGATAGTGGTGGTGAATGATCAGGGGGCGCGGCGCACTCTGCTCGTGGTCATGGTGGTGATGGGCGTCATGAGCATGATGATGGTCGTGCTCATGACCATGTTCATGGTGATGTTCATGTTCGTGATGATGCTCATGATCGTGCTCATGGCCGGCGATCCGCGCCTGGCCGCATCCGCATACGCTACACATATCAACTTACCTCGATGTCGGTGATGCGCAGGCTATCACCCTGCGCGACTCGTAATTTGTACCCACCACACTCGGGACAGGCCTGCCCGCGCTCGGTGAGGGTGACCGTCTGGTTGCAGTCGTAACACCAGGCCTCTGCCGCCTGGTGCTGAAAGTGCAGTTGGGCGCCTTGGGCCACGGTGCCCTTGGCGGCGGCCTCGAAACAGAAGGCAATGGTGTCCGGGTCGACGCAGGAGAAGTTGCCGACCTCGAGCCAGAGGGCGGTCACCTTGGTAAAGCCCCGCTGGGTGGCCTGTTCAGCCGCCAGATCGATGGCGGCCATGGCCAGAGACATTTCGTGCATGGTGGCTCCTTAACCGATATGGGGAGGAGCTGTGACTCCTCCCTGTAATTGACGTAACGGCATGGTTGCTCAACAGATCCGCGGCAGCAGCTCCCCCTGCGGTAGCTCCAGATAACGGCGGCTGCCCCAGGGGTTGTTCAAGATCACCTTGTGGCGATCGCTCGCCTGCACCACGCCGATATGGCTGGCGGCGGGGTTGAATTGCCGCAAGATGCCCAGCGCGTCCCGCGCCTGTTCGGCGGGCAGGGCCAGCACCATGGTTCCCTCGTTGGCGAGATCATGGGGCTCGAAACCGTAGAGCTCGCAGAGGCCCCGCACCGGATCGCACACCGGAATGGCGGACTCCTCCAGTTCGATGGCCACCTGGGAGGCGCTGCTCCACTCGTTGAGCACGGCGGCAAGGCCGCCGCGGGTGGCGTCGCGCAGGGCGTGAGGGGTAATACCCGCTTTTAGCAGCGCTTCTACCTGCGGCCAGAGGGTGGTGCAGTCGCTCTTGAGATCAGATCCCAGTTGCAGGGCGTCGCGGGCCATCAGGATGCAGGCGCCGTGGCTGCCGATATCCCGCGACACCAGAATGGCGTCACCGGCCTTGAGGTTGCGTACCGAGATGCCCCGGCTCTGCTCAGGCAACGGGAAGGTGCCTACCCCACTGGTGTTGATAAAGATCTTGTCGGCCGCTCCCTTGGGCACCACCTTGGTGTCGCCGCAGACGATGCGGGCGCCGCTCTTGGCAAGCTCTGCTGCCATCGACTCGACGATGTGGGCGAGATCGGCGTAGGGGAAGCCCTCCTCGATGATAAAGCTGGCGCTCAGATACTCGGGCTTGGCCCCCATCATGGCGAGATCGTTGACCGTGCCGGCGATGGCCAGCTTGCCGATGTCGCCCCCCTCGAAGAAGAGCGGCGAGACGGTAAAGCTGTCGGTGGTGAAGGCGACGGGGCCCTCTACCGGCAACAGGGCGGCATCTTCACCGCGCAGCAGGATCTCGTTGCCAAAGTGGCGAAAGAAGAGCTGGTTGATCAGCTGGTTCATTTCTACACCGCCGCCGCCGTGGCTTAACTGAATTTCTCTCATCGGGTCTGGTTCTCCACAAGATTGCAGAAACAGGCTGGTTCATCTCTCCTCATCACCCGACCACCTTGGCTTGACTGAATTTCTCTCATTGGATCCCCATATATCGGTAGTAGGCATTGCAGGCCCCTTCGGAGCTGACCATGCAGCTGCCCATGGGCTGGGTCGGGGTGCAGCCCCGGCCAAAGACGTTGCACTGGTTCGGCTTGACCAGGCCGCGCAGGATATCGGCGCACTGACACGCCTTGTGGTCATCGATGGGAGTCTGATTGAGTTGAAAGTGGCGCTCCGCATCGCGTTTGGCAAAGGCATCGCGCAGGCGCAGGGCGGAGGCGTTGATATCGCCGAGGCCTCGCCAGCGAAAGTGCTCACGGGTCTCGAAAAAGCGCTCGACCATCCGCTGGGCGGCTTTATTGCCGCTGGCGGTGACGGCGCGGCTGTACTGCACCTCCAGCGCGTAGCGACCCTCCACCTTCTGGCGCACCATCATCAAGAGCGCCTCCATCACGTCCACCGGCTCGAAACCGCTCACCACCACCGGTACCTGATAACGATCGACGATGGGCAGGTAGATATCGGCGCCGGTGATGACGCTGACGTGGGAGGGGCCGATAAAGGCGTTCACCTTGGCAACGCCGTCGGCCATCACCGCATGAATGGCGGGGGGCACCAGCACATGGTTGATATGAAACAGCAGGTTCAGGGCCCCTTGCTCTTCAGCGGCAGCCAGCAAGGCGGCGGTCATCGGGGTAGATGTCTCGAACCCGATGGCGAAGAAGACCACGGTTTTCTCGGGGTTCTCTTTGGCGATGCGCAGGGCGTCGAGGGGGTCATAGACGGGGCAGATATCGCTCCCCTTGGCCCGCTGCTGGGCCAGCGTGCCCTTGGAGCCCGGCACCCGGATCATGTCCCCCAGGGTGACCAGAATGACATTCGGTTGACTCGCCAACTCGATGGCCTGATCGATGCGCTCCTTGGGCATGATGCAGACTGGGCAGCCGGGGCCGTGAACGAACTCGATGCTGGCCGGCAGCAACTGGTGCAGGCCGTACTTCATGATGGTGTGGGTATGGCCGCCACACACCTCCATCACCCGCAGCGGTTCGGGCAGATCGTTGGCCAGTTCATTAATTTGGGCGGCGAGGGCGCGGATCACCTCGGGCTGGCGAAAGCCCTGAAAGAGGTCATTCAAGGTCAGCATGGCAAGATATCCTGCGCAGGGATAAGGGCCACCATCTGGCGGAAGCTCTCGAGGCTGGCCTGCGCCTCCTCTCCGTCAATCTTGCTCATCACAAAGCCGATATGGAGCAGCACATAGTCGCCCACCTGGAGAGGCTCTTCGAGCAGCATGCAGCTGACGCGCCGCTGCACCCCCAGGGTGTCGACGGTGACGCAGTTATCTTCGGGGTGCAGCTGCACCACCTGAGAGGGGATGGATAGACACATGGATTTCAGGACTCCGACAAGGTGGCACAACCGGTGGTGACAGGCTGGTGCGTAGCAAGATGGTGGATGGCAAACCAGAGCTGACCGGCGGCGATGCCACCGTCATTGAGCGGCAGGGTTTCGCTGGTCAATACCTGCCGGCCGGCCGCTTCGAGAGCGGGCACCAGCTGGTCCATCAGCACCCGGTTTTGAAAGACGCCGCCCCCGAGCGCCACCGGATAGCCGGGGAAGCGCTCGGCCAGGGCGATGACCAGATTGCGGATAGCGCGGATAAAACCGGCGGCCAGGCGGGCGGTGGAGGTGCCTTTGCGCCGCTCGCTGACAAGGGTATTGATGAGCTCCCTCCACTCGATCTGCAGCGGCCCTTCCGCTGATTGGCTGAGATCAAAGGCGAGGGGAAAGGGCTGCTCATCGGGGGCCAGCTGCAAGGCGGCTGCCTCCAGCAAGAGTCCCGCTTCGCCCTCGTAATCGGGGGTATCGATCACCCCAAGCAGCGCCGCCACCGCATCGAACAGCCGACCGATGGAACTGGTATGGGGGGCGTTGCGACCCAAGCGCCAGAGTTGGTGCAGATTGTTGATCTGCCCAGCGGGCAGTTGCTTGATCAACGGAATATCGAGGGCACCGATCTGCTCAGGGCTGTGCGATTCAAACAGCAGCCCCAGCAACTGGCGTACCGGCTCGCGGATGGCCGCTTCGCCGCCGATCAGCTTGAAGGGTTTGAGGTGGGCAACCCGTGTAAAGCTTTGAACGTCGGCCAGCAGCAGCTCGCCGCCCCAGAGGGTGCCGTCATCGCCAAGGCCGGTGCCATCGAAGGCCACCCCCAGCACCGGGCCCGTGATGTTGTGCTCGGCCATCACCCCCAGCAGGTGGGCGTGATGGTGCTGCACCTCGAGATGGGTTGCATTGTGATCACGGCAATAGCCCTTGGCCCACTGGTGGCTGAGGTAGCCGGGGTGGCGATCCGACACCAGCAGTTCGGGCTTGAGATCGTAGAGATCGCGAAAGGTGGCCAGGGTCTGCTCGAAGTGCTCCTGCATCGGCAGGCTGTGCAGATCGCCGATATAGGGGCTGTAGATGCGCTGGCGGCCGAAGGCGAGCGCTAGCTGGTTCTTCTGCTGTGCCCCGACTGCAAGAAGCGGCGCCTTGACCGCCTCTTGCAAGCTGGGGGTGCAGGGGGCATAGCCCCGGGCGAGGCGCAACGTCTGGCGTCGCCCGCCGGCCCACTGCACCAGACTGTCGTCGCACGGGTGCAGGATGGGGCGGTTGTGATCCAGGATGCCGTCAATCTCGCTGCCGAGTTCCCTGACCACCGCCTCGTACTCGATAAGGATTGGGCTGCCGCGACCATTGGCGCTGGTGGCCACCAGCGGCATGGCGCAGGCGTCCAGCAGCAGCTGATGGAGCGGGGTATAGGGGAGCATGACGCCGAGGTAGGGGATGCCGGGGGCGATCCCCTCGGCCAGCGGCGCGGTTGTCTGTTGGGATTCGGAGTGCCGATCATCGTTTTTGCGCTTGCGCAGCAAGGTGATGGGTCTGGCCTGAGAGGCGAGCATCTTCCACTCTGCCTCGCTGCCGGTGACATACAGTTTGGCCTCGGCAAGGGAGCCTATCATCACCGCCAGCGGCTTGCGCGCGCGCCGTTTGAGCATTCGTAATCTGGAAACACTCTGTTCATTGCGAGCATCGCACATCAGGTGATAACCCCCCATCCCCTTGACCGCAATCAGGGCGCCCGCTTGCAGGGCGAGAGCAGCTTCGTGCAGGGCATCCTCGCGCTCGGCCAGGGCATCGCCACGGCTATTTCGCCAGCTGAGGTGAGGACCACACTCGGGGCAGCTCACCGGCTGGGCGTGGTAGCGTCTGTCCAGCGGGTTTTCATAGGCCGCCGCACAACGCCGGCACATGGCAAAGCCTGCCATGGCGGTGTGGGGTCTGTCGTAGGGGAGGCGGCGGATAATGGTGTAGCGCGGGCCGCAGTGGGTGCAGTTGGTAAAGGGGTAGTGGTGGTGGCGATCCGCGGGGTTGGCCACGTCCCGGGCGCACGCCTCACACATTCCCTGATCCGGCGAGATGGCGACTGTGGCAGCGCTCTGCTGCTGGCTGGCTTTAATTCGAAACTGGCCATGAAATTGGCCATCGAAGTCGGGATCCTGATCTCGAGGCAGTTCCCGCTCGCTGAAATGATCGATACGGCTCAAGGGCGGCGCCAGTTCCCGCAGTTCTCGGGCAAAGCTGGCGAGCTGCTCAGGGGATCCTTCGGCGCCGATGGTGACGCCATTGGCATCGTTCAATACATAGCCGGCAAGGCCGTGGCGCAGCGCCAGCCCATAGACGAAGGGGCGAAAGCCGACCCCCTGCACGATACCGTCTATATGAAATTCCCGGCGCAGTCGAAGGCGTGTCGACGTGGTCATGGCGCCATCCAAAGAGGGGCCAGCGCCCCTCCCTGATAACCGGGGGGCAGGGAACCCTCCCTCATGACAGGGGGGCTGGGGAGGGCCGACAGGGGCGGCCATCCGGCGATCATCCTGGGGGATGTCATGCGATATCGAACTCCCATCTGCTGGCCTGCCGCCACGGCATGGGCCATCGGGTGCAACGAACGGGGGGCAACGGGCTGCGTCGCGATAGAAGGGGCGTAGCCTTGGCAGGAAGAGGAGGCCCTCGCCCTGTCACGGGGGCCAAGTTTACCGGGGCACTTGTCCCCAATACTTTGATCTCGCCCCTGTTTGAGTGCCAGATGCGGCGCTTCTTTGCGATCCTGTGAGCCTGCTCCGCCAGCGATCGGCGTGTGAGAACTGGCGGCGCCGCGCCCCCGGGGCGCTGAACCGGCCCCTGAAGGGGGCAAATCGAGGATGGCGGGGCCAACACGCAGGTTTTTTGTTTGGTTTTATTTAACGATTGCGGTCAATCGAGTAGAAAAATTGAACACCTTGGGGGCTGTTTTACCCCTTGCGGGGGCTGACGGGGTCTGCCGGCCCTGAAAAACGGCGCCAGCCCGGTTTCCCGGTGCGTCTCGGCGGCGAGGCGCCTGCGGGCGGGATCTGCCATTGGCGGCCCTGGGCTGGTATAGTCCTGCGCCAACAAAAGAGGTTGGAGAGACGGCTTGCCGATGCCCCTGGGGCGGCGCCTCTCTTCGCGGCATCAAAGGATATCCCCATGAAATTCAGTCCCCTGCTCGATGAGATGATGAAGGCGCTGCAGGTCTTGCCGGGCGTGGGCCCGAAATCGGCCCAGCGCATGGCGTTCACCCTGCTGGAGCGCGAGCGCAGCGGCGGCCTGCGTCTGGCCTCCCTGCTCAACCGGGCGCTGACCGAAATAGGTCATTGCAGCCACTGCCGCACCTTCACCGAGAACGATCGCTGCGAGATCTGCGCCAATCCCAAGCGTGAGGAGAACGGCTTGCTCTGTGTGGTGGAGAGCCCGGCGGACGTGGCCGCCATCGAGCAGACCGGCCAGTTCTCCGGCCGTTACTTCGTGCTGATGGGCCACCTGTCGCCCCTTGACGGCATCGGCCCCGAGGAGCTGGGGCTCGATATCCTGGAGCGCCGCCTGCAAGAGGAGCAGATCAAGGAGCTGATCCTCGCCACCAACCCCACCATCGAGGGGGATGCCACCGCCTGGTACATCGCCGACATGGCCCGCACCGCCGGGGTGGAGGTGAGCCGCATCGCCCATGGCGTGCCGGTGGGCGGGGAGCTGGAGCTGGTGGATGGCACCACGCTCTCCCACTCCCTGATGGGGCGCCAGCGCCTGAGCTAAAGACGCCACGGACCCCACCCCGGCCCTCCCCTTGGCAGGGGAGCAACCAATCCCACCCATTCCTCCCCGTGGCTGGGGAGAGTGCAACAGATCCCGCCCCATGCTTCCCCTTGGCTGGGGAGGGATCAACCAATCCCCCCTCCCTTGTCAGAGGAGGGAGCAATGGATCCCGTCTCATGCCTCCCCTTGGCAGGGGAGAGCAAGGCTGACCCCGCTATATGTCACCCCTCTCGATTCCAGTCTGACCCCTTCGCCAGACAGGGGACGACGGTGCACCTCCCCCTTGTGAAGGGGGAGGCCGGGAGGGGGTTGCCTGTGTGGGCCAAGCGAGGGGCCGGTGTGCAAATTTGCTCTCAAGTTTGCACGCAAGCCCCTTGATATTTGAAAGGCCAACCCCATCTAGCTTGGGAATCTGTTCAACCCGACGTTTTGAGGACTGGTCGATGACCCAAAGTGTTCACGCCGAAACCCACGGCTTTCAGACTGAAGTCAAACAACTGCTGAGCCTGATGGCTCACAGCCTCTACTCCAACAAAGAAGTATTCCTGCGCGAGCTGATTTCCAACGCCTCCGATGCGGCGGACAAGCTGCGCTTCAAGGCGCTTTCCGATGCCTCTTTGTTCGAAAACGACGGCCAGTTGCGCGTGCGCCTGGTGGTGGACAAAGAGAACAAGACCCTGACCATTTCGGATAACGGCATCGGCATGACCCGTGACCAAGTGATCGAGCACCTGGGCACCATCGCCAAGTCCGGCACTGCCGAGTTCTTCAAGCACCTCTCCGGTGACCAGGGCAAGGATTCCCAGCTGATCGGCCAGTTCGGGGTGGGCTTCTACTCCGCCTTCATCGTGGCCGACAAGGTGACCGTGGTCTCCCGCGCCGCCGGCACCGCGCCGGAGCAGGGCGTGCAGTGGGAATCACAAGGGGAAGGCTCCTTCACCGTGGCTGACGTGACCAAAGCCGGTCGCGGCACCGACGTCATCCTGCACCTGCGCAGCGATGAAGAGGAGTTCCTGGACGACTGGCGCCTGCGCTCCGTGGTCAGCAAATATTCCGACCACATCAGCGTGCCGGTGGAGATGTTCAAGGAGGGTACGCCGGATCGGGAAGAAGACGGTGAAACCATCGTCGGCACCCCGGGGGAGTGGGAGCAGGTCAACCGCGCCACCGCGCTCTGGACCCGCAACCCGAAGGACATCAAGGACGAGGAGTACCAGGAGTTCTACAAGCACGTCGCCCACGACTTCGAAGATCCGCTCCTGTGGGGTCACAACCGGGTGGAAGGGGCCCAGGAGTACACCAGCCTGCTCTACATCCCGGCCCGCGCGCCGTTCGATCTCTACAACCGCGAACAGAAGCACGGCCTGAAACTCTATGTGCAGCGCGTCTTCATCATGGACGACGCCGAGCAGTTCATGCCGACCTACCTGCGCTTCGTGAAAGGGGTGCTGGACTCCAACGATCTGCCGCTCAACGTCAGCCGTGAAATCCTGCAGGACAACAAGGTGACCGCCTCCCTGCGCAAGGCCTGCTCCAAGCGCGTGCTCACCATGCTCAACAAGCTGGCGAAAGAGGATGGCGAGAAGTACGCCAAGTTCTGGAGCGAGTTCGGCAATGTGCTCAAAGAGGGTCCGGCCGAGGATTACGCCAACCGGGAAGAGATCGCGAAGCTCTTGCGCTTTGCCAGCACCGCCGGCGAGGGCGAAGCCCAGACCGTCTCTCTCGAGGATTACGTTGGCCGCATGAAGGAAGGTCAGCAGAAGATTTACTACATCACCGCCGACTCTTATGCCGCTGCCAAGAACAGCCCGCACCTCGAGATCTTCCGCAAGAAGGGCGTCGAAGTGCTGCTGATGTGGGAGCGGGTGGACGAGTGGCTGATGAGCCACCTGACCGAGTTCGACGGCAAGCAGCTGGTCTCCGTCACCCGTGGCGAACTGGATCTCGGGGATCTGGAAGACGACGCCTCCAAGCAGGCGCAGGAAGAGGCCGAAAAAGCCAACGCCGGTCTGGTGGAGCGGGTCAAGAAGAGCCTCGGGGAGGCGGTGAAAGAGGTGCGCGTCACCCACCGTCTGACCGACTCGCCGTCCTGCATCGTCACCGACGCCCACGGCATGAGCACCCAGATGATCAAGCTGATGCGCGCCGCCGGTCAGCCGGTGCCGGAGCAGAAGTACATCCTGGAGCTCAACCCCGACCATGCCCTGGTGAAGAAGCTTGGCACCATCGAGGATGAGAGCCTGTTTGGCGAGTGGGTCTCCCTCCTGCACGAGCAGGCCCAGCTGGCGGAGCAGGGCGGCCTCAATGATCCGGCGAGCTTCGTCTCCCGTATCAACCGTCTGCTACTCCAGGCGTGATGTGATTGTGATTGGCCCACTGCATGACAGTGGGCTTTTTTTTTTGGCCGTTCCCCTCTGGTGCGCTGCTGCATTTTCAATCATTTTTCGTGGTCGTCGTCTGCGTCTTTGGTCGCAGAGACGGGGCGGGAGTGTGGTGATAATCTGGCCACTCACACGGGGCGAGCTTGTTAATACGGGCGAAAACGTGTAGTTTTTTGCCTTCTCAAGAATTGAATAACCAATCAACTAGGAGCGTGTATGCGCATTGTTCTGTTGGGAGCTCCGGGCGCCGGCAAGGGTACCCAGGCTCAGTTCATCATGGAAAAACACGGTATTCCGCAGATCTCCACCGGCGACATGCTGCGTGCGGCGATCAAGGCGGGTACCGAGCTGGGCCTCAAGGCCAAAGCCGTGATGGACGCAGGTCAGCTCGTCTCCGACGACATCATCATTGGCCTGGTCAAAGAACGCATCGCGCAACCGGATTGCGCCAACGGCTTCCTGCTGGACGGCTTCCCCCGCACCATTCCCCAGGCGCAAGCCATGAAGGATGCCGGTGTGACCGTGGACTTCGTGCTGGAGTTCGACGTGCCGGACGAAGAGATCGTCAAGCGCATGAGCGGCCGCCGCGTGCACTCCGGCTCCGGCCGTACCTACCACGTGGTGTTCAACCCGCCGAAAGTGGAAGGCAAGGATGACGTGACCGGCGAGGATCTGGTGATCCGTGCCGACGACGAAGAGACCACAGTGCGCAAGCGTCTGGATGTCTACCATCAGCAGACCGCGCCGCTCATCGGTTTCTACGGCAAGGAAGCGGAAGCGGGCAACACCCGTTACGTCAAGATCGACGGCACCCAGCCGGTGGATCTGGTCAGCCAGCAACTGGCCGCCATTCTCGGTTAAGCCATTCAGGGCCGGCAGGACGCAGCCGTTCGCCGGCTGGCTATGAGGGTGAGAAAAGGGTCCATACCGGGCCCTTTCTTGCATTCCATTCCCACGACACAGAACGACAGGATGCTAACGTGACCACGAAAACCGGGATCTTGCTGGTCAATCTGGGTACCCCGGCCGCGCCGACCACGGCGGCGGTCAAGGCGTTTCTCAGCCAGTTTCTGCACGATCAGCGGGTCGTCGACCTGCCGCGCTACCTCTGGTGCCCCCTGCTTCACTTCATCATCCTGCCGACCCGCTCCCCCAAGGTGGCAAAGCTCTATCAGCAGGTATGGACCGAGCAGGGCTCCCCTCTGATGGTCATCAGCCAGCAGCAGCGCGCGGCCCTGGAGCACGAGCTCAAGCGGGAAGGGGTCGAGGTGCCGGTGGCGCTCGCCATGACCTATGGCGCCCCGTCGCTGGCCGATGGCTGGCAGGCCCTCAAGGCCCAGGGGGTCAACCGGGTGATCCTGCTGCCGCTCTATCCCCAGTATTCGGTCAGTACCACCGCCTCGGTGTTCGACGCCTGGGCCAGGGCGATGAAAACCGAGCGCAATCTGCCGGTGGTGCGGCTCATCCGCGATTACCATGCCCACCCGGAGTACATCCAGGCGCTGGCCATGAGCGTGCGTCGCCACTGGGAGCAGCACGGCCAGGGGGAGCATCTGCTGATGTCCTTCCACGGCATTCCCGAGCGCTACGAGCGGGAAGGGGATCCCTATGGTCATCAGTGCAGGCGCACCGCCGCCCTGCTGGCGGAGGCCCTGGGGCTGGCCCCGGAGCAGTGGACCGCGAGCTTCCAGTCCCGCTTTGGCAAGGAGGAGTGGCTCAAGCCCTACACGGACCTGACCGTGGCCGACTTGCCCTCTCGCGGCGTCAAGCGGCTCGATGTCATCTGCCCGGCCTTCTCGGCGGATTGCCTCGAGACCCTGGAGGAGATCCAGGTGCAGAACCGGGAGATCTTCATGGCCGCCGGTGGCGAGCAGTTTGAATACATCCCGGCCCTCAACAGCGATCAGGCCCATATCCGCATGATGGTTTCCCTCATCTGTCGCGAGCTGGCATGATGGCCGTTCTCATCCGGTGCCCGACGTGGCGGACGTTCGGATTCAACGATAAAGGAGTGTCCTGATGATGCATATCACGCTGATTTACGCCGGCCTGCTCGGGCTCTTGTTCCTGCTGCTCTCCTTCTGGGTGGTCAAGCGCCGCGCCCAGTTCAGGGTGATGATTGGGGAGGGGGAAGCCCCCGAGATGCTGGCCGCGATCCGCGCCCACGGCAACTTTGCCGAGTACGTGCCCCTCACCCTGCTGCTGATGGCCCTGTGCGAACTGGCGGGGGTCGGGGCGCTCTGGCTGCACCTGGGCGGTGTGCTGCTGCTGGTGGGTCGCATCCTGCATGCCATCGGCATCCAGATCCCCAGGGCTCCCAACATGCCGCGCCTCTTCGGCACCCTCTTCTTCTGGCTGTCGCTGGGGATTTTCTCGGTGCTGGCACTGGTGCAGGGGCTCTCGGCAAGCTGAATGTCATCCCGCAACACCACCCCGTCACGGGGTGGTTTTTTGTGGCAGACAAGTCAAACGTTTTCCTCGCAAACCCTTGTCTATACTGACCTCAAAATTCAATCGTGCGACTTTTCGGCGTGGTGGATTGTGTTAAAATCCCGCCCCTCTTTTCCCCAGAGCACAGAAGATTGCCATGAAATTTCCCGGTCAGCGCAAGTCCAAACACTACTTCCCGGTCGACAGACGTGATCCCCTGATCCCGCAGAACTCCCAGCTCACCGAACTGGGCAAGGCCTATGTAGTGGGCATCGATCAGACTCTGGTGGATATCGAAGCCCATGTGGACGAAGACTTCCTGAACCGGTACGGCCTGAGCAAGGGCCACTCCATGCTCATCTCCGACGAGGTGGCGGAGCTGGTCTACGACGAGCTCAAGGCCAACAACATGGTGGTGAGCGAATTTGCCGGCGGCACCATCGGCAACACCATGCACAACTACTCCGTGCTGGCGGACTCTCACTCCATCCTGCTTGGCGTCATGAGCCAGGACATCCGCATCGGCAGCTATGCCTACCGCTATCTGTGCAACACCTCCTCCCGGGTCAACCTCGACTACCTGCAGCCGGTGGACGGCCCGGTCGGACGCTGCTTCACCTTCATCACCGAAGGGGGAGAGCGCAGCTTTGGCATCAACGCCGGCAAGATGGATCACCTGGATGTGGAGCACATCCCCGAGACCATCATCAAGGAGGCCTCGGCCCTGGTGATCACCGCCTACCTGGTGCGCGGCGCCGACGGCACCCCCATGAAGGAGGCCGCCATGGCCGCGGTGCGCTATGCCCGCGAGGCCGGGGTGCCCGTGGTGCTGACCCTGGGCACCCGCTTCGTCATCGACGAGAATCCCCAGTGGTGGCGCGATTTCATCAGCGAGAACGTGACTGTGCTCGCCATGAACGAGGACGAGGCGGAGGCCCTGACCGGGATAAAGGATCCCCTCGGCGCGGCCGACAAGGCGCTGGACTGGGCGGACATGGTGCTCTGCACCGCCGGCCCCATCGGCCTCTACATGGCGAGCTACACCGACGAGGACTACAAGCGCGAGACCACCCACACCCTGCTGCCCGGCGTCATCCCCGAGTTCAACATGTACGAGTTCAGCCGCCCCATGGCCCGGGACAAGTGCCGCAAGCCTGCGCGTATCTACTCCCACATCTCCCCCTACATGGGCGGCCCGGAGAAGATCAAGAACACCAACGGGGCAGGGGACGGGGCGCTGTCCGCCGTGCTGCACGACATGGTGGCGAACGCCTACCACCGCATGAACGTGCCGAACTCCGCCAAGCATCTCTCGGAATTCCTGACCTACTCCTCTCTGGCCCAGGTGTGCAAGTACGCCAACCGGGTGAGCTACGAGGTGCTGGCCCAGAGCAGCCCGCGCCTCTCCCGCGGGTTGCCGGAGAAGGAAGACAGCCTGGAAGAGGTGTACTGGGAGCGGTGATACCTCTTCCTGTCGACCACAAGAAAGGGTGCCACTGGGCACCCTTTCTTGTTTTTGGGGCTGGATCATGTTTTTGGCATCGCTTTTGCTGACATCGTGGACAGCCCGCGTCGCGGCGGCATACCTTGTGTTAAGGATATGTAGCTGCTGCGGGGCGAGGGTATGTTGAGACAATGGAGTATCGGTCGGCGTCTGTCGCTGGTGACCCTGATGGTGCTGGCGCTGCTGGGACTGCTGCTGTTCTTCTGCCTGCAGATCTATCAGCAGGGGCTGATGGGGGAGAAGAGCCGCCAGACCCAGGCCCAGGTAGAGACCGCCTACAGCCTGGTGGCGGGGCTGGAAGCCAGGGTACGCAAGGGGGAGCTGGACGAGGCGAGCGCCAAGGCCGAAGCGCTGGCGCTGATCAAGGGGTTGCGTTACGGCAACGATGACTACTTCTGGATCAACGACAGCCACCCCACCATGGTGATGCACCCCATGAAACCCGAGCTGGACGGCAAGGATCTCTCCGGGGTGGAGGACAAGCAGGGGCTCAGGCTGTTCGTCGCCTTCGCCGATCTGGCGCGGGCCCAGGGCGCGGGGGAGGTGGCCTACTACTGGCCCAAGCCGGGGGTGGACGAACCGGTACGCAAGATCTCCTACATCAAGCGCTTCGCCCCCTGGGACTGGATCATCGGCACCGGCGTCTATGTGGACGACGTCGAGGCCCAGTACCGGGAGGTGCTGCACACCCTGCTGGGGATCGGGCTGGTGCTGGCCCTCCTGCTGTTTGCCGTGGTCGGCCTCATTGTGCGCAGCATCGTCGTGCCCCTCTCCCGTTCTGTCTCGGCCCTTGGCAACATCGCCAGGGGGGAGGGGGATCTGCGGGTACGTCTGCCAGAGTCTGGGCGTGACGAGCTGAGCCAGCTCAGCATCAACTTCAACCTCTTCGCCAGCCAGATGGCGCAGCTGGTGGCCCGCAGCCAGCAGATAGCGGATCAGAACCGGGTGCATGCCCACCAGCTGGCCGAGGTGGTGGAGCGTACCGGCGCCATCGTCACCGGCCAGGAGCAGGATACCCTGCGGGTGGCCAGCGCCATGGAGCAGATGACGGTGAGCAGCCGCGAAGTGGGCCAGCACGCGGCCCAGGCCGCCGATGCGGCGGACTCGGCCCTCAATCTGGCCCAGCATGGCCGCGAGGTGGTGGTCCAGACCCGGGAGTCCATCAGCCAGTTGGCGGACGAGATGGTGGAGACGGTACAGGCGGTGAGCCGCCTCGAGCAGGAGACTCAGCAGATTGGCTCCGTGCTCGACGTCATTCGCGGGGTGGCGGAGCAGACCAACCTGCTGGCCCTCAACGCCGCCATTGAAGCGGCACGGGCCGGGGAGCAGGGGCGCGGCTTTGCGGTGGTCGCCGACGAGGTGCGTACCCTGGCGACCCGCACCCACAGCTCCACCGACGAGATCCGGCAGATGATCCAGCGGCTGCAGGAGGGGGCCGGCAAGGTGGTCAGCGGCATCAGCCAGTTGCAGCAGCTCTCCCGCGCGACGGCGGACAGGGCCGGCGATGCGGATGTCGCCATCAATGCCATCGATGGATCCGTCCACACCATTACTGCCATGAATGGGCAGATTGCCACGGCGGCGGCGGAGCAGAGCCGGGCGGCGGAGGAGATCAACCAGCGGCTGGTGGCCATCACCCAGCTGGCGGCGGATGCCCTGGCCCAGAACCGGCTGACCGAGCAGGCATCCGGGCAACTGGCGCTGGCCTGCGACGAGCTGGGGGCCCTGGTGGCGAAATATCGCATCTGACGGCCTTTCTCCCCGCTTTTTCGGGATAAGGCTTGAGTCTGGGGGGCTTTTGGGACACCATCTGCCCCATTCTCGGCCAGCCTTGGCCGACAGCCTGCCATTGCTTTGCAAGAGAGAGACCCCATGAGCAAACTAACTGACAATCTTGACGCCAATTTCCAGCTGTTCATCGAAGAAGTCCGCGAGTCGGGTCAGGTGTGGGGTCTGCGCTACGGTGAAGACTGGGTGGTGTGCCGCTCCGCCGAGTTCGAAGATGCGGACGTGATGCCGCTCTGGTCCGCCGAAGGGGATGCCCGCCTGCACTGCGTGGACGAGTGGGCGGATTACGAGCCGGAAGTGATCGAGCTCGAAGAGTTCCTGGACATCTGGATCAACGATCTGGACGAGGACGACGTGCTGGTCGGCCCGAACTGGAATGCCGATCTGGAAGGTCAGGAGCTCGAGCCCATCGAGCTGGCCAAGGCGCTGGTGGAACTGGACGCCTGAGGCTGCCGTCCCGCCGGATTGTGATGAACCGGCCCCCTTCGGGGGGCCGGTTCTTTTATGGCCGCCATGGGCCATGAAAGGCGATTTGCCTTTGCACCCGTCCCGGGGATGGGTCATCATCAACCCTTTGCCGATCGGGAGGTGCCATGTTTGTCTTTGACGTGACCACGAAGGCGGGGGCGCAGGGGAGGATCCAGGTTCAGGCGCTGGACTGGAGCCAGAGCGGCCCGGTGAGCTTTCAGTGTGACAGCGACGAGCTGGCCCTGGTGCTGCTGAGCGGGTGCCGCTGCGATGCCGTGGGGTACTTCAATCTGCTGGGGGGCTGCAAGCCGCTCTACGTGGAGCAGTGGCTCACCTATTTGCAGGAGCGTGGCCAGCTGGAGAAGGTCACGGCCCGCCAGGAGAGCCCGTCCCAACCCGATTACCTGACCCGGGCCGGGCTGGCGGACGACGAGCTCAATGCCCTGCTCGGCCAGATCTACAAGGTGGCCGGGTTCAACCGCCTGCAGATCAACCGCTACCTCAAGCATCGCCACAACCCGACCATGCTGGCGACCCGTTACGATCAGAAGGAGCTGGAGCGCTATCGCCAGCTCAACGACATCATTCTGACCCTGTTGAAGCTGAAACCGTCTCCGTGAAGATCCCCATTTGACCGATCTCCGGTCCCAGCTCCTGGGGCCGGGCGATGAGGTAGCCCTGCAAGCCGTCCACATACATGCTCTGCAGCATCTGCTTCTGGCCTATCTGTTCCACCCCTTCCGCGATCACCAGGCAGCCCATGCGATGGGAGACGTCGACGATCATCCGCACGAACTGCTGATTGGTGAGATCCTGCTCCAGCTCGGTGATGAGTCCGGGGTCCAGCTTGATGTAGTCGGGTTTGAGCTCGCGAAACAGGCTGAAGGAGCCGATCCCCTTGCCGAAGTTGCAGATGGCCGAGCGGCTGCCGTGGCGCCTGAGCAGCTCGAACAGCCGCCTGGACCCGGTCAGGTTGCGCTCCAGGTGCTCCTCGTCGAGCTCGAACACCAGGTTGGCCCCGATGTCGGGGTCTTTTTGCAACTGGTGATCCAGCCAGATGAGAAAGGCGCTGTTTTGCAGCAGGGAGCCCGGCAGATTGAGACCCCATCGGCTGTTGTGGCCTCCGAAGGCGCGGTATTGGCGGATGACGTGGCGGATCACCATCTGGGTCAGGCGCAGTACCATGTCCAGCCGCTGTGCCATGGCGAGCAGGGTATCACTTGGCAGCACGGTGCCGTCGCTGCTGCAAAAGCGGGGATAGATCTCGTGATAGGCGAGCATGCCGCGATGCAGGGGCTGGATGGGCTGGCAGGTGAAGTTGATGCTCTCCTGCTCCAGCAGATCGGTCAGCACCTGGGTCCAGTGACGCTGACCCTGCACCTCGACCACCTCGTCGTTCTGCTGGATGGCCCAGCCATTGACCACCTCTGTCTGGGCGCGGGCCAGCGCGAGATCCGCCCGGGCCAGAATGGCCTCTATCTTCTGCTCGCTGCTCAAGCGGGTCATGCCCGAATAGGCGGCGCTCTCGAGCTCGTGATCGTGCTGATAGCGATCGAAGGCGAGCTTCAGATCCCGTCCCAGCAGATGGGGCGGGATCTGGGCCAGGGGGGGCAGCAGGACGGCAAAATCGGCCCCCGAGATGCGATAGACCCGGTGGCCCGGGAAGCGGCTGACGGTGTGGCTGATGAGGGCGGCGATGTCCCGGATGTAGGCATCCCCGGACTGGAAGCCGCGCTGGGCGTTGAGGGTCCCGAGCTCGGTGGCGCGGATGAGCACCAGGATGGCGGTCTGGGTGTTTTCCTGTTGCAGCAGCTCGGTCAGATCGCGCCGGAAGGCGTGGCGGTTGCCAAGGCCCGTCATCTCGTCCCGGGTCGCCTGATTGTGCAATTCGGTGATCTGGCGGTGGGCATCGATCTCGGCCTCATTGAAGGATGCAAGGAGCTGGCGCAGAGCCGTTTGTGCCTGTACGCTGTCGAGCATGGCGGGATCCCGCTGCTGCAGCGCCAGCAGCCAGCGTTGCTCCTGCCTCGCCTTTTCCCCACGGCGCACGCTGTGGGTGAGAAAGAGCAGCAGGGCGAATCCCGTCAGGGTGGTCATCAGGACCAGCAGCAGGGTGAGCGGTGAGGCGGGGGGGGCGAGCAGCACTCCCTGCAACAGCAGCATGGGAATGCAGACCAGTGCGCTGACCAGCAGCAGGTTTCCCTCATGTTTATTCAACATCGTTTCATCCTTGATGATGTTCATGATGTAGAAATTCTAACCAAGTCGCTGGCGCAAAACATGAGTACTCACGCAACTCCACGATAAAGCGCCGGCGGAATGCAACTAAATGTGAGTGAAAACACTTTCATGGTCTGTAAAAAAAGCGAAGATGGGTTGAAAACAGCCCCAACAGAGCAGAGGTAGATATGTTGCTAGAACCCGTAGACACCGCCAAAGCACGGCAACTATTGAATCAGAGTATGGCCTTGGTGCTCGCAGGGGGACGGGGCAGCCGCCTGAAGCAGTTGACCGATAACCGCGCCAAGCCCGCCGTCCACTTTGGCGGCAAATTCCGTATCATCGACTTCGTGCTCTCCAACTGCATCAACTCCGGCATCCGCCGGGTGGGTGTGGTGACCCAGTACAAGTCCCACAGCCTGTTGCGCCACCTGCAATCGGGCTGGTCTTTCCTGCGCTACCAGATGAACGAGTTCATCGACTTGCTGCCCGCCCAGCAGCGGGTGGACGAGGTGCACTGGTATCGCGGCACCGCAGATGCCATCTACCAGAACGTCGACATCATCCGTGACTACGGTCCCAAGTACATCGTGGTGCTGGCAGGGGATCACATCTACAAGATGGACTACGCCGCCATGCTGCTCGATCACGTGCGCCTCGGCGCCAAGGTGACGGTGGCCTGTATCGAGGTACCGCGCTGCGAGGCATCGGCCTTCGGCGTGATGGACATCGACGAGCAACGCAAGATCCGCGCCTTCGTGGAGAAACCGGCCAATCCGCCCGCCATGCCGGGCTGCGAGGATCGCTCGCTGGCCTCCATGGGCATCTACATCTTCGAGGCGGAGTACCTCTACCAGTTGCTGGAAGAGGACATCCACAATCTGGAGTCCAAGCACGATTTCGGCATGGACGTGATCCCGCGCATCGTGGGCGAGGGCAAGGCCTTTGCCCACCCGTTCAACATGTCCTGTGTCGGGGCCAAGGAGGGGCAAAAACCCTACTGGCGCGACGTGGGGACCCTGGATTCGTTCTGGGAGGCGAACATGGACCTTGCCTCCGTGGTGCCCGAGCTCGACATCTATGACGAGAACTGGCCCATCTGGACCAGCCAGAACATGTCGCCACCGGCCAAGTTCGTGCAGGACAGAAACGGCCAGCACGGCATGACCATCAACTCCATGTTTGCGGGGGGCTCCATCGTGAGCGGCTCCTTCGTGCTCAACTCGGTGTTGTTCACCAACGTGCGGGTGCACTCCTTCTGTACCCTGGATCAGGCGGTGATCTTCCCCGGGGTCGAGATCGGGGCTGGTTGCCGCTTGCGCCGGGTGGTGGTGGACAAGGGGTGCAAGCTGCCAGACGGCCTGGTGGTGGGGGAGAACGCGGACGAGGATGCACGCCGCTTCTACCGCTCCGAGCAGGGCATCGTGCTGGTGACCAAGCCGATGCTGGCCAAGCTCGGCTAACCTCGTCGACACAGACAAAAAAAGGGAGCCCTGGGCTCCCTTTCTATTGGTGGTCGATTTATTTCTCGCTGACCAGGGCCTTGCCGGCCATCACCATGGCGGTGCCATGCTTGCCACCGGCGGCGGTCACTTGCGGGACACCATCTTCGTCGGTGTCGCTGCCGGCACCCTCGATGACGTTCTCGCCGGAGTCGCCGATCCACTCGGCCATCTGCATGCCGCCGTTGACGGTGCCGCGGAACCAGCTCACGTAGCGCTGGGTCAGCTGTGCCAGCTCCAGCTCGGGTGCCTTCTCGGCCCCTTCGTTGCGCAGGTTCAGCATGGCAGAGCGCAGGGCGCCGGAGATGGCGGCCTGGGTCCAGGGGGTGTATTCACCCTGCTTGCCAGCGAGCCAGGTACCGGCCTTGGCATTGAAGTAGGCCTTGTCGGCGGCGATGAAGAGCTCGCGTGCCGCGGTGCGGTACTTGGCATCCGAGGTGGCCAGGAAGGCGGCGGTGAGGCCGCGGATGGCGGCGAACTGCGCGTCGATGGACTGACCGGCGTCAAGCTTGCCGCCCAGGGTCAGACCGTCATGGACCAGGCCATTCTTGCCCTTGAGGTTGGCGAGGATGAAATCGGCCTGCTTGCGGACCAGTGCGATCGCCTGCTCACCCTGTGGGGTCTTGAGGTTCAGCTCGCCATTGTCACCGGCGGCGTAACCCACCGGCAGCGCATCCTGGGCGCGCTGGAAGATCTGCAGGGCGACCAGAGCGTAGGCGGCGTCGAAGGTAGTGACGTGCCCGGCCTGTTTGCCAGCTTGCCAGCTGTCGACCAGGGTGCCAGCCTTGGGCTCGAAGTGCAGGGCCTGCAGGTTCTTGAAGGTGAGGTTGGAGAGGTTCAGGGCCAGGGAGAAGGCATCGCTGCCCGCCACCGCCTTGCCCAGATCGTTGGTCTGGTTGGCAGCCGGAGCGGCGGCGAACGGGGCACCATCAAACACGGCGTGGAAGGCCGGGTTCTGGTTGGTGTTGGCCGTGCGCTGATCGCTGAAGGCGTAGAACTCGGAGAGGGGCCACAGCAGCATCCAGGCGTCGCGCAACTGGGCGGAGCCGTCCACGACCTCCAGCTTGCCGATGGCACCGGCGTCGTTCTTGCTGGTCTCGGTCACTTTCACCTGATGAGGGAAGTAGACAACCCCCTTGGCCGGATCGTACTGCGGGGTGATTTTGGCGCCCAGGGTCTTGCCGTCAAAGCCGAGCTGACCTTGCAGGATGGCGAGCTTGTCGATGGACTGCTCGGTCAGCATCATGCCGTTGAAGCCGTCGGCGGCAGAAACCCCCAGCTTGTGCTTGCCGTCCTGATCCATGGTGGCGGACGCGGCTTCCACCTCTTCATCGGTCTCGGCCACGTGCATGCCGCCCAGGAAGTCCTGGGACCACATCACTTCTTTGAGCAGGATGCCGCCCACGGCGGCCGGGACCAGCAGGTTGTCACTGCCGCTCCAGCGCAGGGTGGCGTAGTCGCGGAAGTAGGCGGGGACCTGGGTCTTGACGCTCTTCTCGTTGCCCTTGGCGGTCTTGATGGTGATCTGGTCACCGTTGACCGGGGTGGCGTTCACGGCCTGGGCGAACTCCGGGTTGGCGGAGGCGTAGGGCAGGGAGAGGGGATACATGCCCTGAGGAATTTCATCGGCGGGGAAGCCGACGGCCTCGGCCATGGCCAGTACCCGTTTGCCCAGGTCGGCCAGGGTGCCGCCACGGGCCTGGTTTTGCGGCCCGTTTACCAGATGGGGGCCCATGCCGGACTGGTAGTTGAGGGCGTACATTGCCTCTTCGGAGTATTCATAGGATTCGATGCCGGCGGCGAAGTCGAACGGGGTCGGCTCGTCGGCGCGGTTGGCGTCCAGCACATCCAGATCCAGACCGAGGGCCTCGGCCAGCGGCTCGCCGGAGAGCTCGAATTCGGTGTAGGCCAGCATGTTGGCCGCGGTGTTGAACGTCTTGTCCTCCACCTTGACGGCAGCCTGTGCGGCGCTGCTGAGGAGTGCGCAGGCGATCGCCTGCACCAGTACGGTTTTTCTCATGTCCTTCTCACCATATTGTTGATTTTATTATGACGCTTCTCATGAATCTAAATGAGAATGGTGTGCATTATGGGGCAAAGGGCGGGGCTTGAGAAGAAAAAAACCGCGCCCCGGTGGGGTGAAGAGGAGAGGCGCGGCGGCAGGCGTCACATCAGTTTGAAGGGGATGACCAGTCGGCCCGGCTCCACCTTGAGGGCTTCGACCTTCTCCTTGATCCGCGCCTCGTTCTGGCGGCTGCCATCGAGCCGGTAGACGGGGGTCTGGGAGAGGAACAGGGAGAGGGACTGGTTGAAGGTGGGCAAGAGCGGGGAGAGGGCGGTGCCCACGTCCGCCGGCTCGGTCTTGACAGAGATGAGCTCGAGATCGCGCAGATAGATGGCGCCCTGTTCGGCCACGTAGTCGGGGCGGGCACTCAGGGAGAGGCGGATCTTCATCTGCTGGCTGCCCAGCGGGCTCGCCACCTGCAGCTCGCCGGCGGCATCCAGTTCGACCTTGTCGGCCTGGCTGCGGCCGATGCGGCTTTGCATGTCATCGAGTCGGATCTTGCTCGACATGATGCCGGGGATCCCCAGCTGTTTCTCGAAGGCGACTCGCTCCTTGAGGTACTGGTTGATCTCTCCTTCACTGACGCTGTACTGGGTCAGCGAGCAGGCCGCCAGCAGCAGGGCGAAGGGGAGCAGAAGCAGGTGTTTCAACATGGGAGGGTTCCATTTTCGGGGCTATCACAAGAGGTTGCGCCATCTTAGAGGCAAAGCGGGTTGGCCGCCAGTGGGGCCGCCCTGACCGGTTTCTGTCGCATCCCCCATATGGGGATGGCAATCCGTTTTCATTCGAGTAGCAGTTTCCCTTCATTGCCAGCAGGCCCGCCCTGGCGTCATCCCCGACATACCCACAGACAAGCTCCTGTTTTAACGATGCAAAATCCCATTGACCCCGCGATTTCAAAGCGAGTATTTTACCGCCGCACAAAATCAAATTGATAATCATTATCATTTTGAATCTTCTTTGAGGGTATGACGTGAAGACTCGAGTAATGGACAATTGCACATCTGCCGAGGCGAAGATGTCGCCTGATTTCTTGTTTACCTCGTGTCAGGGCACGATCAGTGCCACTGACCTGGGGCAACCCATCACCACCCCCGCCTGCGAGTGGCCCCTGCTGGCACAGCAGATAACCCTGGCCCTTGATGCCGCCAGGGCTGCCGGCCAGAGCAACCCCCTGCTCATCGGTGCTTTTGCGTTTGATCCGGCAGAGGCTTCCTGCCTCTATGTGCCCGGCCGTTATGAGCGGGGCGAGAAACTGGCCCCGACAGAGCCGACACCGGCGACAGAAGTGGAGCAGACCGTCGAGGCCAACCGGGTCATCTCGGTGCAGAGCACCCCGCCGGCCAGCGAATTTCAGGCCTCGGTCAGTGCGGCGCTGGATGCGTTTGCACAAGGTCGGCTCGCCAAGGTGGTGCTGTCGCGCAAACTCACCCTCACCCTGCACCGGCCCGCCGACCCTACGCAGGTGATGGCCCGTTTGATGGCCCAGAATCCCCACGCCTTCCACTTCTCCCTGCCGCTCGGCCAGGACCGCCGCCTGCTGGGCGCCAGCCCGGAGCTGCTGCTGCGGGTCAGCGGGGGAGAGGTGTTCACCCATCCGTTGGCGGGCTCCGCCAGACGGGTAAGCGAACCGGCGCAAGATGAAATGGTGGCCCGAGATCTGCTGGCCTCTCGCAAGGATCAGCATGAGCACCGCCTCGTGATCGACGAGATCCGCCGGGTGCTGACGCCCCACTGCCGTGAGTTGGCGATCCCGTCCAGCCCCTCGCTGATGAGCACGGATACCCTCTGGCATCTGGGCACCCCCATCGCCGGCCGGCTCAATGGCGGCGAGGCGTCGGTGCTCTCCTTGGCCTGCCAACTGCATCCCACCCCGGCCCTGTGCGGCTATCCCACCGATCTGGCCCGCCAGTTCATCCGCGAGCAGGAGCCCTTCCGGCGAGCCCTGTTCAGCGGCATCGTTGGCTGGTGCGACAGCCAGGGCAATGGCGAGTGGGCCGTGGTGATCCGCTGCGGGGTGCTCGATGGCCATCAGGTCGAGCTGTTTGCCGGCGCCGGTATCGTCGCGGGCTCGGATCCCGCCATGGAGTGGGCCGAGACCGGCACCAAGCTGGGCACCATGCTCAAGGCACTGGGCCTGGATTTGGAGGTGGCGCAATGACGCAGCTTCAATATCTGGGCTGGCCGAGTGGGCAGCCAAATCTGAAAGCCCTGGATCTGAGTCCGGAGGTCGCGCAATGAGCGATACCAACCGCTTCCTGCCCTATACCCGCTGGCCCGACGAATTGGCCCAGCAGTACCGCGCCAAGGGTTATTGGCGCGGCGAGCCCTTGACCGCCATGCTGGCGCGTCAGTGCGAGCTGGCCCCCGACGCCGAGGCGATCCTCTGCGGCGAGCGCCGCTTCAGTTATCGTGAGCTGGACGCCGCTTCGAGCCGGCTGGCCGCAAATCTGGCCCGCCACGGCCTGGGGGTGGGGGATACCGCCCTGGTGCAGCTCCCCAACGTGGCCGAGTTCTATATGGTGTTCTTCGCCCTGCTGAAGGCCGGGATTGCACCGGTCAATGCGCTCTTTAGCCACAACCGGCTGGAGCTTCTCTCTTATGCCGAACAGATCACTCCGCGCCTCTTTGTCGGCTCGCTGGCTCACCCGCTGTTTGCGAGCAAGGGGCGCGAGAGCGAGCTGCTGACAGCCATCGGCACCGAGCTGGTGCTGCTGGATGGTGACGCAGGGGAGCTGGGGCTGACCCGCTGGCTTTGCGAGGGGGATGAGGGGGGCTCCCCATCCGTCTCCTTTGCCCCGACCCCGGCGAACGAGGTGGCCTTCTTCCAGCTCTCCGGCGGCAGCACAGGCACTCCCAAGCTTATCCCGCGCACCCATGACGACTATTACTACAGCGTGCGCCGCAGCAATGAGATCTGTGGCCTCGGCTCCCATACCCGCTATCTGTGCGCCCTGCCGGCCCCCCACAACTTCCCCCTGAGCTCCCCGGGCGCCCTGGGGGTATTCGAGGCCGGCGGCGCCGTGGTGCTCGCCCCCGATCCCAGCCCCATCAGCTGTTTTCCGCTGATCGCCCGCCACCGGGTCAATCTCACCTCGCTGGTGCCGCCGGCGGTCTCGCTCTGGCTGCAGGAAGCGGAAGCGGACCCCACCGCGCGCACTCAGCTCGAGAGCCTAGACTTGCTGCAAGTGGGCGGCGCCAAGCTGGGGGAGGCGGTGGCCAGCAAGATTGGGCCGCTGCTCGGCTGCCGGCTGCAGCAGGTGTTCGGCATGGCGGAAGGGCTGGTCAACTACACCCGGCTCTCTGATCCCGACGAGAAGGTCATTCACACCCAGGGCCGTCCCATGAGCCCGGACGACGAGGTGCGCATCCTCGATGAGGCGGGCAATCCGGTTGCCCCCGGCGAGCCTGGCGCCCTGCACACCCGCGGCCCCTATACCTTCCGCGGCTACTACCAGAGCCCGGCCCACAACGCCCGGGTGTTCGATGCCGAGGGCTTCTACTGCTCCGGCGACCTGGTGGTACAGGATGCCGATGGTTACCTCACCGTGGTGGGGCGGCAGAAGGATCAGATCAACCGGGGCGGCGAGAAGATCGCGGCGGAAGAGGTGGAAAACCAGCTGCTGCATCACCCGGCCATCACCCATGCGGCCCTGGTCTCCATGCCTGACAGCGCCATGGGGGAGAAGAGCTGCGCCTTTATCGTCAGCACGGATCCCGCCTTGAAGCCGCTGGCCTTGCGCAAGTTTCTGCGCGAGCGCGGAGTGGCGGATTTCAAGCTGCCCGACCGTTTCGAAACCCTGGACGCCCTGCCCATGACGGCGGTGGGCAAGATTGACAAGCAGGGGCTGCGGGCGCGCATTGCGCACGCCATCGCCGCCAACCAGTCCCTGACAACAGCATAAAACTAAAAAGGAATCATGACGTTATGGCTATCCCAACCCTGAACAATTACGCCATGCCCAGCCAGTGGAAGGCCAACAAGGTCAACTGGTCTCTGGATCCCAAGCGCGCCGCCCTGCTGATCCACGACATGCAGGAGTACTTCACCGCCTTCTATGGCGAAAACAGCCCGCTGATCGCGGCGCTCACCGAGCGCCTGGCCGCCGTGCGCAAGCAGTGCAAGGCCCTCGGCATCCCGGTCTTCTACACCGCCCAGCCCAAGGATCAATCCCCTGAAGATCGCGCCCTGCTGAGCGACATGTGGGGCCCGGGTCTCAACAAGAGCCCCGAGCTGCAGCAGGTGGTGGCAGCCCTGCGCCCGGAGCGGGACGACACCGTGCTGGTCAAGTGGCGTTACAGCGCCTTCCAGCGCTCCGAGCTGGAGCCGATGCTCAAAGCGCTGGGACGGGATCAGCTGATCATCGGCGGCATCTACGGCCATATCGGCTGCATGATGACCGCCTGCGACGCCTTCATGCGCGACATCCAGCCCTTCTTCCTGGCGGACGGGGTGGCGGACTTCTCCCTGGCCGACCACCAGATGGCGCTCGACTATGTGGCAACCCGCTGCGGCAAGGTGATCCCCTGCGAGGAGGTGCTGGCCCTTGCCCCGGCTTCCGCTTCTGCCGCCCAGAGCAATTCGTTGTCCGCCAATCCGTTGCTGACGTATGAGGGGCTCAAGGCGCGGCTGCTGAGTCATATCGACGAGGACGAAGATGAGTTTGACCCCGACGAGAACCTCATCGACTACGGGCTGGATTCGGTGCGGATCATGGCCCTGCTCACCGAGTGGCGCGCCGCCGGGGTGGAGCTCGGCTTCGTGGATCTCGCCAAGCTGCCGACCCTCAATGGCTGGTGGCGCCTCATCGAGGCCAGGCTGGCAGCCCAGGCGCTGGAGGTGACCCCATGAACCGCTTCCCCTTGACCATTCCCCAGCAGGGGCTCTGGTCCGGACATCTGCTCAATGACGACAAGGCGATGTTCAACACCGCCGAGTGCATCGCCTTTGACGGCAAGGTCGAGGCGGCTGTGCTGGTCGCGGCCCTTGCCAAGGCGGTGGGGGAGTGCGAGGCGCTCAAGGGCCACTTCGAAGACGATAATGAGGCGGTCTGCTTCGTCTCGCATGAGCTGCCCCTGGCCTATGAAGAGGTCTCCCTCGAGCACGATGACGAGACGCTGGCCCGCGCCTGGGCCTGGGCCGATCTACGCCGCCCGTTCGAGCTGACCCAAGCAGCGCCCTGCCGCTTCGCCCTTTTGCGCGGCCCCGGCCGCGATTATCTCTACAGCTGCGTGCACCACATCGCCCTCGATGGCTTTGGCACCACCTTGCTGTTCCAGCGCATCGCCGAGCTGTATGCAGAGGGGCTGGCCGGTAAGATGAACTCCCCATCGCCCTTCGGCTCGTTGGCTGAGGTGCTGGCGGAAGAGGCGAGCCGCGAGCAGAGCGGCAAGAACGCCGCCGCCCGCGCCTTCTGGCAGGAGCAGTTGAAGGAATGGCCCGAGGTGCGCTCCTTCAGCGAATCCCGAGCCCCCATCGCCGCCGAATTTATCCGCGAGAGCCGTCCGCTGCCGGCGGCGCTCTGGCAATCCCTGACCGGCTTTGCCGACGAGCACAAGCTGGGCTGGCCCGATCTGCTGCTGGCCGGTCTCTCTGCCCAGCTGTCGCTGTCGAGCGGCCAGGATAAGACCCTGCTCGGCCTGATGATGATGAACCGCATCGGCTCGGCGTCGCTGACCGTTCCCTGCATGCAGATGAACATCACCCCCCTTGCTCTGGAGCTCGAAGAGGGACTGAGTCTGGCGGAGGCCGCCGGCGCCGTGGCCAAGGCCAAGCGCGGGGTGCGCAAGCACCAGCACTACCGCTACGAGCTGCTGCGCCGCGACCTTGGCCTGGTGGGGGGCGACAAGCGCCTGTTCGGTCCGCTGGTCAACATCATGCCGTTTGATCACGCTCGCCGCTTCGGGCCGCTATCTGCCCATATTCTCAACATCAGCGCCGGCCCGGTGGAGGATCTCACCATCGAGGTGCAGGTCGGCGTCGATGGCCAGCCACGCCTGGATCTGGACGCCAACCCCGACTGCTACCAGCAGGCCGACCTGGCGGCCATCGCCGATACCCTGTTTGTCCTGCTGGGCCGCTGGCTGGCCGAGCCCGCCCAGACCCTGGGAACGCTCAAGGCCGACTGGCTGGCGGAGCAGCGAGCCAGCGCCCTGATCGTCGGCCCCGCCCATGAAGCTCTCCAGGTGCGGCCTGTGCTGGAGGCGCTCTGCCACTTCGCCGCCCAGACCCCGGACAAGATTGCCTTGATTCAGAGCACGGCGCAGGGAGAGGTCCGCTTCAGCTACGAGGCGCTGCTGGCCAGAGCCGAACAGATGGCGGCCGCCCTGCAGGCCGCAGGCGTCGTCCCCGGCGACAAGGTGGGGGTCATGCTGGCCCGCACCCCACAGGCCATCTTCGCCCAGCTGGCGGTGCTGCTGGCCGGCGCCGTCTATGTGCCCCTCGACCCCGAGCAGCCGCTGGAGCGCCAGGGCCATATTCTGCGGCTGGGGGAGGTCAAGACCCTGATCACCCAGGCCGAGTACCGTCACAAGCTGGCCAGCCTGTTTGAGGGGCGCACGCTGCTGGCGGGGGATCTGGTGAGCGATAACCGCTTGAACCAGCCGGCCGCCGGCCGCGCCGTCGCCTACCTGATGTTCACCTCGGGCTCGACCGGCCTGCCCAAGGGGGTGGCGGTGAGCCACGGCGCGCTGGATCACTTCGCCGCCGCCGCCCGCTGCCGCTACCACCTGGATGAAGACGCGCGGATGCTGCAATTCGCCCCCTTCAACTTCGACGCCAGCATCGAGGAGGTGTTCGCCACCCTGAGCGCCGGTGCCACCCTGGTGCTGCGCACCGACGCCCTGCTCGAATCCATGCCCGCCTTTGCGGCCGGGGTGGAGCAGATGGGGATCACCCACCTCGACCTGCCCACCGCCTTCTGGAACGAATGGGTGGTGGCGCTGACGGCGGGTCAGGCCCACATTCCTGCCGGGCTTACCACCGTCATCATCGGCGGCGAGGCGGTCTACCCCGAGCAGCTGGCCCAGTGGCAGCGCCAGGGCCGCTCCGATGTGCGCCTGTTCAACACCTACGGCCCCACAGAAACCACTGTGGTGGTGACCACCCAGGAGCTGCAACAGGAAGACCCGAGCCAGGCCCAGTTGCCCATCGGCCTGCCGCTGCCCGGCATGCAGGCGCTTATTCTGGGGGCGGGGGAGCAACCTGCCGAGGAAGGAGAGTTGGTGCTGCTCGGCCCACAACTGGCCAATGGTTACGTGGGCGGTGTGCAAGGGAGCTTTGGCACCCTGCGGGTTGGCGCGGAGCTGATGCCCGTCTATCGCACCGGCGATCGGGTGCGCCTGGTGGCTGGCCGGCTGGTCTACCTCGGCCGGCGCGATAACGAATTCAAGATAAGCGGCTATCGTATCCAGCCCGGCGAGGTGGAGGCCCAGTTGCTGGCCCTGCCGGGGGTGGACGAGGCATGCGTGCAGGGGGTGAGCATCGGCAGCGTGCGCCGACTGGTGGCCTTCGTGGCGGGGCTGGAGCGCGACAGCCGGGTCATCAAGGCGCAGTTGGCCAGGGTGCTGCCCGCCGCCATGATCCCCACCGACTATCGCCACTATGACCAGTTGCCCCGCACCGGCTCCAACAAGCTGGATCGCAAGGCCCTGCTGGCCGCCTACCAGGCGGGCGGCGAAGCCCTGACCCTGGGCAGCGAGACCGAGAACCGGGTCGGCGCCATCTGGCAGCAGATCCTGGGGCTGGCCACCATGGCGCCCACGGACAACTTCTTCGAACTGGGGGGTCAGTCCCTGCAGACCATCCAGATAGTCAACCGGCTCGGCGCCGAGTTCGGGGTGCAGGTCAAGGTCTCCGACGTGTTCGATCACCCGCGCCTTGACGACTTCTGCCGTTTCCTCGACGGCCTGCTTTCCGAGGACGAAGAGAGCGTGGAGATGGTGTGGTGATGGATAAGGAGCAACAAGCAATGGCCTTTGATTTCACTGGCAAGCGGGTCTGGGTGACCGGGGCCGGGCGCGGCATCGGCCGCGAGGTGGCGACGCAGTTCGTGGCGGCCGGTGCATCCGTGGTGGGGCTGGATCTGGCGTTTCCCGAAGCCGACTACCCCTATGCCACCCGGCTGCTCGATATTGGCGATTCGAAGGCGGTCAACGCCTGCTGCGCAGCGCTGCTGGCGGACGGCGGGCTCGATGTGCTGGTGAACGGGGCCGGGGTGCTGCGCCTCGGCCCCACCGAAACCTTAAGCGATGACGACTGGCACGCCTGCATGACGGTCAACGCCAGCGGCGTCTTCTATCTGCTGCGGGCCCTGGTGCCCCACTTCAAGGGGCAGCGGCGCGGCGCCATCGTTACCATCGGCTCGAACGCCGCCCATGTGCCGCGCATGCTGATGGCGGCCTACTGCGCCTCCAAGGCGGCGGTCACCAGCCTGACCCAGACGGTGGGGCTGGAGCTGGCCCCCTTCGGCGTGCGCGCCAACCTGGTGTCGCCGGGCTCGACGGATACCCCCATGCTGCGCGGCATGCTGCCAAGCGAGGAGGCCATGGCCCGCACCATTGCCGGGTTGCCGGAGCAGTTCAAGCTCGGCATCCCCCTGCGCAAGGTAGCCACCCCGGCGGAGATCGCCCATACCGTCCTCTTCCTGGCCTCGGATCTGGCCAGCCACATAACGCTGCAGGATCTGGTCGTCGACGGCGGCGCCACCCTGAGTGCCTGAGGCTTGAGAAACAGATGAACAATATGATTTTGCTGTTGAAACAGCTGGAACGGCAGGGAGTGAAGCTTGCGCTGAACGACAAGGGCCAGCTTATCTCCCAGTCGAGCAAGGAGGCGGTGACGCCGGCCATCGGTGCCACCATCAAGGCCCACAAGGATGAGCTGGTGCGCTGCCTGGCGGCCCGTGCCGCTTTCGAGGCACCCATTCTTGCGCAACGTGATGCCGAGGGCGCCCGGCAGGGGCCGCTCTCGTCGTCCCAGAGCGGGCTCTGGTTTATCGAGCAGTACGAGGAGGCCTCCCACCTCTACAACATGCCGGTCTATTTTCGCGTCAAGGGAGAGCTGGACACGGCGGCGCTGGAGTTTGCCTTCGACCACCTGTTTGCCCGCCACCCCAGCATGCGTACCCGCTTCATCAAGGACGAGGCGGGCAGGGGGGCCCAGGAGATCCTGCCCCACACGCCCTTCAAACTGCAGATTGAGGACGTGAGCACAGAGCCCGCTGCCGAGCGGGAGGCCTATGTGGCCCGCCGGGTGCGCGAGGAGATAGGCCGCCCCTTCTCCCTGACCCAGGGGGATCTCAGCCGGGTGCATCTTATTCGGCTCGGCAGCCGCGAGCACGTGCTGCTGATCACCCAGCACCACATCATTTCCGACGGCTGGTCGGTCAAGAACATGTTCGCGGATCTCAAGCGTGCCTTTCTTGCCCATCAGAACCGCGAGCCTCTGCAGGTAAGCGAGCTGCCGCTCACCTACATCGACTATGCCCGCTGGTTCAACTCACCGCGTTTTCTCGATTATCACGCCGAGTTCAAACCGTTCTGGGTCGATCGGCTCGGTGGCAGCCCCGAGGTGCACGGTCTGCCGCTCGACAAGCCGCGCCCGGCCCATCAGGACAGCGGCGGCGAGCTGGTCTTCTCCACCATCGAGAGCGACCTGTGGGAGAGCTTCAAGCGCCTCTGTCAGCGCCACAGCACCTCCAACTTCATCGGTCTGCACGCCCTGTTTGCATTGCTGATGGTGCGCCAGAGCGGCGAGAAGGAGGTGGTGATCGGCACCCCGCTCGCCTATCGCGAGCGCCACGAGATCGAGTCGCTGGTGGGCTTTTTTGTCAATACGCTGGTGCTGCGCACTCAACTCAGCGGCAAGCCCAGCTTTGTCGACTATCTGCAGCAGTGCCGGGAGGAGGATCTGGCGGCCTTCGATCACCAGCTCTACCGTTTCGAGGCGCTGGCCGAGGCCATCGGCGCCGATCGCACCACCGCCATCAACCCCATCTTCCAGATCATGCTGGTCTATCAGGCCAAGGTGGACTTCAACGATCTCATCCCCGGTTGCCAGCTGGTGGAGGAGACCTCGCCTGTGTTGCCTGCCAAGACCGACATCTCGGTCAAGGTGACCGAGCTGATGGACTCCGTCCGGGTGGACTGGCTGTTCGCCACCGCCCTGTTCGAGCGGGAGACCATCCAGGCCTACGCCGATCGTCTGCTGCACCTGATGCGCGCCGTGGTGGCGGCCCCCGAGACCGACATCTGGCAGTTGCCGCTGGAGGCGGGCACCGACCAGGCGGCGCTCGCCGCCGAGCTTGCCGACCTGCCGCGGGATTACCCGAGCCGCGACACTCTGCTCTGCCATATCGAGCGGCGCGCTATTCAGTTGCCGGGCGCGTTGGCGGTGAGCGACGGCGCGCAATCGTTGACCTATGGCGAGCTGGATACGCGTGCCAACCGGCTGGCCCACTGGCTGCTGGCTCAGGGCGTCACCCCGGGCGCCGCCATCGGCATCCAGGCCAGACGCGATGTCGCCTTCGTCATCGCCCTGCTCGCCTGCTGGAAGGCGGGGGCGGCGTATGTGCCCCTCGACCCTGCCTATCCCGCCGAGCGGCTTGCCCATATCCTGAGCGACGCCTGTATTGCGCTGGTGCTCGGGGGAGAGCCGGACGCCCGGCTTGCCGAGGCCATCAAGGGCACAGATGCCGGTTACCACAACCTGCACCAGCTGGCGCTGGACAAGATGCCAACCAGCACGCCCGCACTGCCTCGGGACGCTGCCATGCTGGCCCAGATCATCTACACCTCCGGCAGCACCGGCCTACCCAAGGGGGTCATGGTGGAGCAGGGCAGCCTGGTCAACCTGATGGCGGATCACGGCGATCGCATCGCCATTGATCAGAGTGGCGCCATGTTCAACTGCATGTCCCTCTCGTTTGATGCGGGCAACATGACCACTTTGCTGCCGCTCTACTGCGGCGCAGCCCTGCACTTCGGCGAGCCGGGGGAAGGGGTGATCGCTGCCGCCATCAGCAAGGGCGCCAGCCATATGATTTTGCCGACCGCCCTGCTCGCGAACCTGCTGCCACCGACGGATCTCGGCTCCCTCAAGGCCATCGGTTTTGGCGGCGAGGCGTGCCCGAGCAGCCTGGTGGATCGTTGGGGAGAGCGGGTGGCGCTGTTCAACATGTACGGCCCGACCGAGTGCACCGTCACCGCGCTCTGCGCGCGGCTCACCCCGGGGGCGCCCATCACCATAGGTCGACCGATCAACCACCTGAAGGCGCTGATTCTTGACGAGGCGGGCAACCCCTGCCCGGTGGGGGTCCCCGGCGAGCTCTGCCTGGCGGGGCTGGGGCTGGCTCGCGGCTACCTCAATCTGCCGGAGCGCACTCAGGAGGCCTTTATCGAGCTGGCGCTGGCGGAACGTACCCATCGCCTCTATCGCACCGGCGATCGGGCCCTGCTGCGCCGCGACGGCAACATCCAGTATCTGGGCCGGATAGACGAGCAGATCAAGCTGCGCGGCTATCGCATCGAGCCGGGTGAGATAGAGACCCGGCTCGCCGAATTGTGCCCGGCGATGCGTCAGATCAAGGTGGTGGTGCAGGAGGGGCGCCTGCTCGCTTACGCCTGTTTGCAGGCAGGGGCGAGCGAGCCCGATGGCGATGCCCTGCTGCAGCGGGCCGGCGAGTGCCTGCCCGAATACATGGTGCCGGCGCGCCTCTGCTGGCTGCCCGAGATGCCGCTCACCCCCAACGGCAAGCTGGATTTGCGCCGCCTGCCCGCCATCGTCTGGCAGCAGAGCAAGGGCGAGCCGCAAAACGAACTGGAGCAGACCGTGCTCGCCATCTGGCAAGGGGTGCTCAAGCAGCCGCTCGGGGTGGAGGATGATTTCTTCCGGTTGGGCGGTGACTCTATCCTCAGCATCCAGCTCACCACCCGGTTGCGGGATGCCGGGTTGCACTGCAGCGTGAAGGACGTGTTCGAAGCCAAGACGGTGCGCCGCCTCTGCCGCCAGCTCGGCCAGCAGCAGGCCGTCAGCCACAGGAGCGAGCAGGGCAGCCTGACCGGCGAGTTCCCGCTCCACCCCATTCAGCACTGGTTCTTCGAGCAGGGCTTTGCCAAGTCCGGTCACTGGAACCAGGGGGTGATCCTGCGCCTGCCGGCAGGGGTGGACGATGAGGCCCTGCGCGGCTGGCTGGATACCCTGCGCCAGCACCACGATGCCCTGCGTCTGGCGGTGACCCCGACCGGCCAGCGCTACCTGGCCGAACTGCCATTGCCGCCGCTACCGACCCTGGATGCTGGCAGCCTCGATGAGGACGAACTGCAGGCCCGCCTGACCGAGCTGCAGGGAGAGCTCGACCCCGCCAGCGGCCACACCCTGGCCTGGGCCCGCCTGCGGAATCTCTCTCTGGAAGGTGAGCGGGAGGGCGAGCGCGAGACGGTGGAGGGGCTCTTCCTCGCCTTCCATCACCTGGTGATCGATGCGGTCTCCTGGCGCATTCTGGCCGAAGATCTGGCCCGGGTGAGCAGGGGCGAGCCGCTGCCCGCCAAGGGCAGCAGCTATCGCCAGTGGGGCGAGGGGCTGGCGGCCTACGCCAAACGGGAAGAGGATCAGCTTGGCTTCTGGCTGGCTCAGGGGGAGGGCAGCCAGGGTCACCTGCTGGAAGCGGCCCGCGCCGCCGATGGCCGCGCCGCCGCCAGCGTGCTGCAACTGAGTCAGGAGACCACAGCCCGTCTCATCGACACCGCCAACCAGGCCTACTTCACCCGGGTGCCAGACCTGCTGCTGGCGGCCCTGACCCGTACCCTGAGCGAGCAGGGTTACGGCAGCCGTCACTGCGTGATGCTGGAAGGACACGGCCGTGAGGCCATCGATGCGGAACTGGACGTGAGCCGTACCCTGGGCTGGTTCACCAGCACCTACCCGCTGGCACTGGCGGATGCCGGGGCGTGGGATGCGCTGGTCTGCGCCACCAAGGAGCAGCTGCGCGCCGTGCCGGACAAGGGGGTGGGCTTCAACGCCCTGCGACTGCACCACCCCCGTGGCTGGGCACTGCCCGAAGCCCTGGTGGTCTTCAACTACCTGGGGGTCAGCCATCAGGGCGAGGCTGCTCAACCTTGGCAGCCGCTGCCGCTGGCGCCGGGGGCACCCACGTCCCCTGACAACCTGCCGCGTGAGCTGGTCAGTCTGCACGGTGGCGTGTTTGATGGCCGCCTCACCCTGCGCCAGGTGGGCGCCCTCAACCAGCAGGCGAGCGACGCCCTGATGGCGCGGCTGGCGGACAACCTGACGGCGCTGGTGGAACACTGCTGCACGGTGAAGGCTCCGCGCCATACCCCGAGCGACTTCCCGGGGCTTGGCCTCTCGCAAGCTGCGCTCGATCGGGTGCTGAGCGGACGCGAGGTGGAGACCCTGCTGCCCATGACCTCGCTTCAGCAGAGCATGTTCCATCACAGGGCGCTGCTGCCCCGGGATCACGCCTATCACCTGCAGACCGAGGTCGACTATCACCAGCCGCTGGACGTGGCGGTCTACCGTCAGGCCTGGCAGGGGCAGATTGCCCGCTGGCCGGCCCTTCGCAGCGAACTGGTGCTGGCGGATGGGGTGGCGCTGCAGCGTATCCTCAAGCATGCCGAGTTGCCATTCCACTATGAGGACTTGTCTGAAGTGGAACATGCAGAGGCACGGGTCCAGGTCTACCGCGAGCAGGATCTGGCCCGCCCGATCCCGCTCGAGCAGGCCACCCTGCTGCGCCTTGCCTGTTTCAAATTGGCCCCCGATCACCACAAGGTGATCTTCAGCGCCCATCACGGCGTGCTGGATGGCTGGAGCGGCCCCGTGTTGCTGGGTTCCTTGCATCGCGCCTATCAGGCGCTGATGAACGGCCTGTTGCCGCAAGGCGAGCCGGATACCGCCTGGCTCGAGTTTGGTCGCCATATCGCCAGCCAAGCCCGCAGCGCCGAGGCTTACTGGCAGGGGCGGGAGGAGCTGCTAACAAAGCCTAACGATCTCGCCTGCTTGTTCGGGGTGACGCTGGACGCTAGCGCAAGCGGACGCCACACCCAGCAGCGACCGGCGGTGTGCGTCACTGTGCTGCCGACCGAGGTGGCGACCTTGCTCGCCCATCGTGCCCGCGACCTTGGCGTGACCGCGGGCCTGTTGGCCCAATATGCCTGGCACCGTCTGCTGGCTCGCCGCTCTGGCGATGCCGTTACCCTGGTGGGCAACGTGACCCCGGGTAGGGACTACCCCATCGAGGGGATCACCGCGAGCGTCGGGCTCTACATCAACAGCCTGCCGTTGGCCCTGGCGTGGCGCACCGAGCTGACCCTGGCCGAGCATATCGCCCGGTTGCAGACCGATCTGATGGCGCTCAATGAGCACGGTACCCAGTCGCTGGCGGCACTGACCAAAGGCCGGGCACGTCTGTTCCAGAGCCTGTTCGTGTTTGAGAACTACCCCATGCCGGCGGCCCCTGTCGCCCCCGAACCTCACCAGCTGGTGCCACGTTTTGGCGCCGTGGTGGAGAAGGTGGAGCTGCCGCTCTCCTTGGTGGTCAGCAGCCGGGGCGAGACGCTCCAGCTGCGCCTCGAGTTCGACGGCGAGCAGATCCCCGAGGCCCGGGCCGAGGCGGTGCTGGCTGACTGGCTGGCCGAGCTCGACTGGTTGGCGCAGACGGATCTGGGCCAACCGGCCAGCGTGGCGGCGGCCGCGCTGTTCCCAGTGAGGGCGCAAGGGGCTGCCACACTATCGGCAGCCACACAAATGGCCGCCACCAGAGCTGAACCCGGCCTGACGCAACCGCCGGCCGAGGCCCGCGTGCTGGTGGCCCTGTGGGAGCGCCAGTGTGGCGTGCCCGGCATCTGGCAGCAGACCCTGTGTGAACTCGGGGTGGATTCGGTGCAGCAGCTCGCCCTGCTGGCGGCCCTCAACGAGGCGTTTGGCCAGGAGCGGGTACCACTTACCCTGCAGGCCCTCAAGGCCCATCCATCCCCCTGCCGGCTCTATCGGCACTGGCTGGTGCGCCAAACGGAGGCAGCGCTATGACCGTGACCATCAAGCATGAGGCTCCGCTCGTGCAAACCCGGCCTGCCCCCCGTGAGGGGGCGGCCAACCTGGGGGCGCGGCTGGCGGCCTGTCTGGCCGCCACCCCGCTGGCTCCCGCCATTCGCATGGGCGGGGAGGGCATCAGTGAGGGCGGATCAGATGAACAGTGGCTTAGCTACGGCGCGCTCAATGCCAGGGTCGGCGAGATTGCCGCCCGTTTGCAGGGGCTGGCGGTGGGGGAGCGGGTTGGCCTCTATCTCTCCCGCAGCCCCGATCTGGTGGCCAGCCTGCTGGCCTGCCTGCGCCTCGGTCTCACCTTCGTGCCCCTTGAGCCGGATTTTCCGGTGGAACGACTGCAGGGGATCGCACGCCAGGCGCGCCTGTCGGCGGTGATCTGCGACGGCGACAGACCGGCTCCCGCCTTCGGCTGTCCGCTGCGTACCCTCGACGGGCCGGCAGCGGCAGGGCCGATCTCCTGGCCTCAGGTGGATGACGCCCTGGCTGCCTACATGATGTTCACCTCGGGCTCCACCGGCGAGCCCAAGGGGGTGGTCATCAGCCGGCGGGCCCTGCTCTGCTTCCTCGACGGGATCCGCGAGCGGCTCGGGCTATCACCGAGCTGCCACTGGCTCTTCATCACCACCCCGGCCTTCGACATCTCCCTGCTGGAGATGCTGGGGCCGCTCTGGGGCGGTGGCCGGCTGACGGTGGCTGGCGGTGAGCACAACAAGGATCCGATGGGGATGCTGGCCTTGCTCGAGGCAGACCCCTCCATCAACTGGCTGCAGGCCACCCCAGCCTGCTGGCGCATGCTGCTCAAGGCCGGCTGGCAGGGGCGCAATACCCTCACCGCCCTGTGCGGTGGCGAGGCGCTGGACTCTGGGTTGGCCGAGCAGCTCTGTGCCCGCACCCGGCGACTGTGGAACTGCTATGGGCCCACCGAGGCCACCGTCTGGTCCCTGGTGAGCGAGGTGCGCTGGCCGCCGGTTGGCGGGCAGATCACCATCAGCCACAGCCTGCCCGGCTATCGTCACTGGGTGCTGGACGAGGCGGGGCAGCCGGTGGCAGAGGGAGAGTGTGGCGAGCTCTGCATCGAGAGCCCGGCCCTGTGCGAGGGGTACTGGCGCAAGCCGGCCTTAACCAGCGCCGCCTTCCTGCGCCTTGCCACCCATCGCCTCTATCGCACCGGCGATCGGGTGCGCCTCCTTGGGGCGGACCGCTTCCTTTATCTGGGGCGGCGTGACGATCAGATCAAGCTGCGCGGTTTTCGCATCGAGCTCGGCGAAGTGGAGGCGGGACTACGTCGTCAAGCCGGGGTGCAGGAGGCGGCGGTGCGTCTGGTGGGTGAGGGGGACGAGGCCATGCTGGTGGGCTACGTGGAGGCGAAAAGCGGGGTGACGCTCAATCGCCTCGCCCTGCGCAAGGGGCTGCAGGCGACGCTGCCTCACTACATGGTGCCGGCGCGGCTTATCCTGCTGGATGCACTGCCCAAGACCGGTAGCGGCAAGCTCGACAGAAAGGCGCTGCCCTTGCCCGAGTAGGCGGCCTTGCCGGACGGTAAGAGCGATGGATAAAAAAGAAGCCCGCATCATGCGGGCTTCTTGTTGGCTGTAAACCGAGGGGGCTTAGTGAGCGATGGGGGCGGCATCCGGTTTGGTGAGCAGGCGCTCGACGTCGTCGATCACCTTGAGGGCCGCCTGGGGGCCGCCGGTGGAGGTCCACAGCGACCCGTCCACGGCGCCGAAGCGCTTGCCCTTGATGGCGCCGAGTTGCTGGAAGGCCGGGGTCTGCTCGGCCTGCTTCATGGCATCCACCGCATCCCCGCTGGTGCTGAGGGTGCCGATCACCAGCCAGTCACCGTCCAGCAGGTTGAGGGATTCGAGGCTCAGGGCCGGGGAGTGGGGGCTCTTGTCGCCAATCTGGTGGGAGGGGCGGGTGAGCCCCATCTCGGTGACCACGCTGCTGGCAAAGGTGCCGCCGTGCATGTAGCTCGGCCCCTTGGGGTTCCAGCGCACTATGCTCATCTGTTCACCCTGATGCTGGGCGAGCTTGCTGCGGGCCTCTGCCAGGCGGGCCTCATACCGGGTGAGGAACGCCTTGGCCTCGGCCCCCCGGTTCATCGCGTCGGCGCTGCGACCGAACACGGTTTTCCAGGGCTCGCCCCAGTTGCCGGTGACGACGGTGGGGGCGATCTCCTTGAGCAGGGCGAGGAGCTCGGGCTTGGTCTGGCCGGTGAGGATGAGGTCTGGCTCCAGATCGATGAGGGTCTCCAGATTGGGGTTGTCCAGATCCCCGACCACGGCGATCTCCTTGCCCGCCTTGTCCAGCAGATAGCGGGGCAGGGTGGACTGGCCGCGTCCATTGACGGTGCCTACCGGCTGCACCCCCAGAGTCAGGGCGCTGTCGAGATCGAGTTCGCTCAACACGACGACCCGCCGGGGCGCATCGGGGACGCTCTGGGGCTGGCCGTTGGCATCGATGACCTGGCGGCTGCCCGCCTGGGCCTGGAAGCCCGTCAGGCTGGCCAGCATGAGCAAGGTGGCCAGCGGGGAGAAGATCTTCATGGTGACATCCTTATGGGTGAAATCGGTGGGCCGGAGTCTGTGGAAAGTGCCTGAGAGCCGCCCGGCCAGCCCCGAATGGGCGGGGACATGCTACCACAAAGCAAGTGAGAAGCGTTGTCATTTGTATTTGTGGCATGGCCTCGGCTTGCTTTGGTACCATCGCAGGCCCCTGTCAGGAGCCTTTCATGTTGCCTCGTTGTCCCTCACTCGATGGATCCTTTGTCCGTCAATTCGATACCTTGTGCCTGCCGGGTCTTGAGACGCTGCCTCTTCATCGGGTCTGTTTTGATCCCGCCGCCTTCTCGCCGGAGTGCTTTGGGGCCCAGGGCATCATCCTGCCTGCTTCATTGCAGGGTGCCCCCAAGCGCCTCGGGGAGTTTCTGGCGGGGCGTCTCGCAGCCCGTGAGGCCCTGCGTCCCTTCGGTCTTGCTGGATGCAGCGTGGCCATCGGAGCGGCCCGGGAGCCACTCTGGCCTGAAGGGGTGGAGGGGAGCATCAGCCACAGCCGGCTGGCGGGAGAGGGGGTGGCCCTGTGTGCGGTGCGCCCGGGCCAGGAGGGAATTGGGCTGGATCTGGAGGCCTGGCTCGATGGCGACCAAGGGGCGCAGCTCTGGCCCGGCATCATGGATGGGGAGGAGTGGGGACGGCTGGAGGCGGGGGTTCACGACGCCCAGCTGAGCCTGGCAGAGGGCGTGACCCTGGTGTTTTCCGCCAAGGAGAGCCTCTTCAAGGGGCTCTATCCCCGGGTGGGGCGCTACTTTGACTTTCTCGATGCCCGCTGGCTCGCCATGACGGCGCAGACTCTCACCCTGGAGCTCAAATGCCCGCTGACGCCGACCCTGCCCGCCGGCTGGCGCGCCACCCTGCACTGGCAAGCCCTGCCGGGGGGCGTGCTTACCGTCTTGCTGCTGTGAGCACGATACCAGCGCCCGGATAACGCCAACGCAAAGCCCAGAGAAAGAAACCGCCATCAGGCGGTTTCTTTCTCTGGCACAGGGTCTTGCTCAGGCCGACACGTCATGGTCGGTGCGCAGGCGGGGCACTTCGTCAGCGCGTCGGCGGGGCACGATGACAGGGGCCCCGTCGCCGGGGGTGTGCAGTATGTCCACATCGGTCTGGTAGAGGCGATCGATGAGGGGCTTGGTCACCACCTCCCGGGCCGGGCCCATGGCCTGGATGGCGCCATCCCCCAGGGCAATCAGCTCGTCACAGTAGCGGGCGGCGGTGGCGAGATCGTGGATGACGATAAGCACCGTCTTGCCCTCGGCGGCGACCCGATGGATGGCTTCCATCACCTCGGTCTGGTGGCCGATGTCCAGCGCGCTGGTGGGCTCGTCCAGCAAGATGATGTCCGCATCCTGGGCCAGCACCATGGCGAGCCACACCCGCTGGGCCTGACCGCCGGACAGCGAACTGGCGCTCTGATGCCAGATGGCATCAAGCTGCATCCGCTCCCGGGCCCAGTCCACCATGCGGGCATCTTCCTCGCTCCACTGATTGAACCAGCCCTGATGGGGATGGCGGCCATATTGCACCAGCTGCTCCACCAGGATACCGGGGGGGACCAGGGGGCGCTGGGGCAGATAGGCGAGTTCCCGAGCCAGGGCTTTGGCGCCATAGGCACCGAGTGGCTTCTCCTTGAGCAGGATCTCCCCGGACCGGGGTTGCTCCTGTCCCGCAAGGAGCTTGAGCAGCGTGGATTTGCCGCCGCCGTTGGGGCCGACGATCCCCACCAGCTTGCCCCGGGGGAGGGAGAAGGAGATCTCCTTGAAGATGGTCTTTTGCGGGTAGCCGAACTGGAGTCGGTTCACGGTGAGCGTCATCGGGCGGCCCTCGGTCTGTATTGAAAATGGATGAATGCCATGGTCAGTCGGCCTTCTGGCGATCTTTGAGCAGGATGAAGAGCAGCAGCAGGCCGCCGAGAATGCGGGTCATGATGCCGGTAGCCACTTCGTGGGGGCTGGCCAGCACCCGCACCAGGGTGTCGCTGGCGAGCAGCATCAGGGCGCCGCACAGGGCGGCAATCCAGAGCGGCACGATGCGATCCCGGCTGAGCCAGGAGGCAAGGATGGGTGCCGCCATGGCGATGAAAACCACGGGGCCGCCGATGGCGGTGCCAAGGGCTGCGACGATGATGGCCTGGGCCAGCACCCCGAGCTGGACCCGGTTCACGTTGACCCCGAGAGTACGGGCGGTGACCGGTCCCAGGCGCAGCACGCCGAGGGAGCGGGAGAGACAGACGGTCCAGGGGCAGATGAGCAGGAGCAGCAGGCTTACCGGCAGCAAGGTGCCATAGCCCTGACCGACGAAGCTGCCCATGTTCCACAGATAGAGGCTGGTGAGGTGCACCAGGGACTGGGTGGACATGACGAACTGGCCGAGGGCATTCATCAGCTCCGAGACCCCGATGCCGATCACCACGAACAGGTAGCCCTGCTCCCCCGGCTTGTTGCACAGGGCATAGAGCACGGCGGCGGCAAACAGGGCGCCGAAGGGGGCGGCCCACCAGGGCCAGGTACCCAGGGTCAGATAGAGGGAGAAGATGATGATGGCCAGGGATGCCCCCTCGTTGACCCCGATCATGTCCGGGGTGGCGAGGCGGTTTCGCACCAGGGTCTGCACCAGGCAGCCCGAGAGTCCCATGGCGGCGCCGGCTACCAGCACCGCCAATAGGCGCGGCAGTCGGATCTTGAAGACGGTTACCTGATCGAGTCGGCTTCCCTCCCCGAGCAGGGTCTGGATCACCCCCATCATGGTGATCTTGCCGGAACCCAGGGTGAGGGCCAGCAGGGAGAGCAGGGTGAGGGCGACCAGGAGCCCCAGGGTGATGAGCCAGGCGCGGCGGTGCAGCAACAGGGTGCGGCTGCCAAGGCGAAGGCAGAGGGTGCCGCTCGGGAGTGAGAGAGAGTTCTTCATGGGCGTGGCACCTTATTTGACGGCCAGCAGGGAGCGGAAGCCGCCGCTGCGCACCACCAGGATGAGCACAGGCGCCCCGATGAGCGCCAGAATGACGCCGTTGGGCAGCTCGTAGGGCTGGATAAGCCAGCGGGCCAGCACATCGGCACCGAGCAGAAAGAGCACCCCGAACAGGGCAGAGAAGCGCACCTGGATGGCGAGGCGAACCGGCTCCACCAGGCGGGCGCAGTAGGCGGCGAGGAAGCCGACAAAGCCGATGGGACCGGCGATGGCGATGGCGCAGGCGGTGAAGAGCGTTGCGGCCAAGAGCACGCCGATCCGCACCCGGGTGGGGCGGATGCCGAGGGCCCTGGACTGGTGATCCCCCATTTGCATCAGGGTGAGAGGGCGACAGAGCGCCAGGGTCAGCAGCAGGGCGGCAAGGGCGAAGGGGACCACGGTGAGTACAGCTTCCAGACTGGAGGCGGCAAGGGACCCTAAGTTCCAGAAGCGGAACTGCTCCAGCACCACCCGGTTGGAGAGCAGCAGGAAGTTGGAAAGACCGCCGAAGGTGGCGGAGAGGGCGACCCCCACCAGGATGAGCTTGAGGGGGTTGGAGCGCCCCACCATGAGGCCGAGGCCCAGCACGATGAGGTTGCCGAGCAGGGCCCCCATGCCGGACCAGAGCAGATACCCGTAGGCGGATTCGACGCCAAACCACGTGAGGCCGATCACCAGGGCAAAGACGGCGCCGGCATTGACCCCGAGCAGGCCGGGTTCGGCCAGAGGGTTGCGGGTGGCACTTTGCAGCATGGAAGCCGCCAGGGAGAGTGATGCCCCCACCACCAGGGCTGCCAGGGTGCGGGGCAGGCGCAGGGTATGGACTATCATGGCGAGCTTTTCATCGGCCACGAAGGCGGGATCGCCCATCAGGAAACCGGCGACTTCGCGGCCACCATAGACACCGGCCCCGGTGGCCAGTGACAGACAAATCAGCAGGAAGAGGAGCAGCACGCCGAGCCAGAACAGCCGAGCTTGGTATCTGAGCACTCAATGACTCCTTGAATTCGGGGAGGCAGAAACGCAAAAAGGGAGCCCCGCGACCGGGGCTCCCGCATACAGGATGGATTACAGCTTGTAATCGACCCCTGCGTAGACGGTGCGACCTTCCAGGATGAAGTCGGCGTCGGTCGCCACCTCGTCACGCTGGGTGTTGGTGAGGTTGGTGATGCCGAGCTTGAAGTCCAGGGCCGGCGTGACGGTCCACTTGGTGTTCACGTCCAGGGTCTGGTAGTGCTTGGAGGTGAATGCCTGGGCGTTGCGGGCCGGCACCTTGATCACCTGGCTGCCGACATACTGCCAGGCCAGGTTGGCGCTGACGACGTCGCTCGCCTTCCAGTCCAGGCCGATGTTGCCGGTGTGATCCGGGGTCTTGGCCAGATCGTCACCCGTGCTCTTGTCTTCGGAGTCCAGCAGGGTCAGGTTGCCGGTCAGCTGCACGTTGTCCAGCACGTCGAACCAGCCGGTCAGCTCCAGCCCCTTGATGCGGGCCTTCTTGACGTTGAGGTAGGTCATGACGGTCGGACGGTAGCCCGGGCCCCACTGATCGCTCTGGATCAGATCCTCGATCTCGTTGTGGAAGCCGGTCACGCCTGCACCGAAGCGATCGGCGTTGTAGGCGGTGCCAAGCTCGTAGCTGACGGAGGTTTCCGGCTTCAGATCCGGGTTGCCTATCACCTTGCAGGCGCCGCGGCAGGCGGTGGTGGCGAACCCTTCGCTGGACTGGGCCAGGGTCGGGGCCTTGAACGCCTTGCCGGCGCCGCCCTTGATCACCCACTCGTCACTCAGGGAGTAGAGGGCGTAGGCACGGGGGCTGAACTCGTTGCCATAGGTCTCGTGGTGATCCAGACGGCCGGAGAGCGTCAGGGCCAGATCCCCAAAGCCGAACTCGTCTTGCAGGTAGAGGGCGCTCTGGCTCGCATCCACGCTGCCGTTCTGGATGCTGCGGCTGTGCTCCAGCTCGGTCTTGCGGAACTCTGCACCCGAGGTCAGCAGGTGATCCCCGAGGTAGCCGCTCAACTGGCCATCCACCGTGTTGTTGGTCTGGGTGATGTCGGCGGCGCCACCGTTGAGCTGGGAGTCATCCATCAGATCGGTCTGCTCGAAGTAGTAACGAGCGCGGCTGTCGAAGTGTTCCCAACGGCCGTTATGGGTCAGCCCCAGGCTCAGGCGATCGAGTTTCTGCACGTTGTGGGGGGTGGCCGGTGCGGTCGGGGCACGGGGCACGTTGTTGAAGTAGCTGTCCATGTCGTTCTGGTTGTAACCCAGATCGAAGTCGATGTCCTGGTTGTCGGCCACCAGCCACTTCAGGCTGGAGAGCACGTTGACCACTTCCCGTTTCTCCAGAGCGTCGGCATCCGGGTTGTTGGACTGCTCGCTCTTCCAGCGATCCCGCTGATAGCCTTCCACCACCACGCTGCCCAGCAGCTTGTTGTCGATCAGGGCGCCGGAGACGAAGGCGCTACCCTGGTTGGCATCCCCGCCATCCCCCTTGGTGGGCATGGTGTGGGTGTAGCCGACGGCCGCTTCGGTGTTCTCCTTGGCCTGGCGCAGGATCACGTTGACCACGCCGCCGAGGGCATCGGCCCCGTACAGGGAGGAGACGGGACCGCGGATCACTTCGATGCGCTCGATGGCGGCCATGGGGATGGAGCTTAAGTCGAAGTCGTTGCCAAAGGAGCTGCCCAGGGTCTCGCGGGCGTTGACCCGCTTGCCGTTGACCAGCAGCAGGGTGTAGTCACCGCCCATGCCGCGGATCTTGATCTCGTTGCGACCCGTGGGGTTGGTGCCGATGATGTTGACACCGGGCACGTGCTTGAGGGCATCGCCGATGTTGTTGACGTTCATCTTGTCCAGATCGGCGCGGGTGACCACGGAGACGCTGGCCGGGGCGGTCAGCTCGGTGTGCTTGGTCTGGGTGGCGGTGACCACCACCGTCTCGTTGGCCTTGACGGACTCGGCCTGGGCCAGGCCCGGTACGGCCAGCAGACCAAGGGAGAGCAGAATGGGGTTCAGTTTAAAGAGGCCGTGCTGCAACTGCATTGTCAAAAACTCCATGGATATAACTGAGGTTATGGGGTCCGGATTCTTCTGATCCGGTGCTCACTGACTTCCTTGTCTGGCGGTGCCAGAGGCAGGATTATTGTTATCTCTTGTGCTCTTCAGGCTCCGGATGAGGAACCAGACACCGGCGCAGGCCACCAGGGTGCACGCAATGTTGATCCAGGCCAGGGTGGGGAAACCGTGCAGGGCGCCCCCCTCGTCGGAGACCAGATATCTGGCGGAGAGCAGGCTGCCGAGGCCCGCGGCCACATTGGTGACCGAGCCCTGGAAAGACATGAAGGCGGCGCGCTGGTGGGGGGCCGGAATGGCCGCCGTGACCGCGAGGGTGGTGCTGGCACGGGCGGAGCTCAGGGCCATGAAGAGGGTGAACAGCAGATAGAGAGGCAGGCCTGCCGGCAAGGCAAAGCCCACCAGGGTGATCAGGGCCAGGGCCAGGCTGGTGAGCAGGATGGCGCCCTGGGCGCGGCCCTGATCGATCCAGCCGCCGCACAGGCGCATGGTGGCCATGCTGGCAAGGCCGCCGCACAGATAGAGGCTGGCGATCTGCTCGCGCGGGAAACCCAGGTTGAACTGGAAGTAGTTGGCAAAGTGCGGAATGAGCAGGAAGTGGCCGAACATCTGCAGGCAGAGGATGAAGAGGGCTCCCTGGCAGAGCGGTGACCCCAGCAACTGGCGCATCCCCTGGCCTGCCGGGGCCCGGTTGACCGGCAGGGACGGCAGCCAGATGGCACACAGCAGGGCCAGCAGCAGGCCGCCTGCACCAAACAAGAGGAAGGGGCTCTGCCAGCCAGACCGCTGGGCCAGCACGAGGGCCGCGGGCACGATCAGAATGGCGGCCAGGGAAAACGCCATGCCCACGTAGGCGAGGCGGCGGCCCCGCTCGGCGGGCGGTACCAGATCCAGCACCGCCGCCATCAGGATGGCCCCCAGGGGGCCGGCCACGCAGCCGGACAGGATGAAAAGCAGCAGCAGTGTCTGGCTATCCTCGGCCAGGGCGCAAGCCATCAAGAGCAGGAAGCGCAGGACCAGCAGTACCAGCAGGGCGGGTTTGCGGTTGACCCGATCGAGCCAGGGGGCGGCCAGGAGGCCCAGCAGGGCGGCGCCCAGGGTGGCGCCGCCGCTGAAGTAACCTGTCTGCTCCGGCAGCATCCCCAGGCGGGTTACCAGTTCCGGGCCAAGGGGCATCACCATCATCATGCAGCCCATGGAGAGCATGTTGATGAGCAGCGCCAGGTGGATGGCGGCAGGGGTGGATGCGACGGATTCTGGCTTCATCAGAGGCTGACTCGAAAAAATGAGTCCGAATTGTATCCGAGGGTTTTTGTTGTGACAACAAATGATAACCATTTTTATTTGTATTGATTGGTATCTTAACGAGTCTTTATCTGGTGCCTCTGTGTGGGGATGCATACCAGGCCCGTTGCAATCGGGGCGCCATGGACCATGATGGCAGGAAGCGAGAGGGTGGCGGTGAACGCCGGGAGGAGAAGATGCGCGCAGGATCAGGGTATTGGGGGCTGGGGTGCTGCCTGTTGCTGGCATTGCCCCTGAGGGCCGAAGTGAAGGTCATACCGGTATTCGAGGCGGATGCCGCGGTGCAGACGCTCAAGGAGATCTACCCGGATCTCGGGGTGAGCGCCATGGGCAACCAGCTGGTACTGAGCGGAACCCCCGCCCAGTTGCAGGAGGCCGAGCGTACCCTGGCGCAAGTGAACCAGCCGCCCCAAAGCCTGCTCATCGAGTGGCGGGTGGATGGCGCCTCCAGCCGTCAGCAGGCCGGAGTGGGGCTGGGCCTTGATGCCAAACGGCAGTGGCTGCTGGAGGGGGATGCCCGGCACTATGAACGCAGCCAGAGTGACAACTGGCAGGTGCGTGGCCTCTCCGGGCGGCCCGTGTTGTTGCAGATGGGGTCCTATCAGCCGGTCACCTTTTACCAGTGGCAGGGGGGAAGGGTGGTGGGCATGATGCCGCTGATGAACGGTCTCTACGCCACCGCGACCCTGATAGGGGACAGGGTGCAGGTGGCCCTCAGCAGTGAACAGGCAAGAGTGGAGCGGGGCAACATACACACCGGCCAGAGTGCCACCGAGGTGAGCGGCGCCCCGGGCCAGTGGCTGACGGTGGGGGAGCTTTCCACAACCCAAGGCAGCCGGGAGGCCGCGATCGCCAATCCATCAGGCATGGGCGGGGCCAGCGGCAGCGAGCGCCAGACTCTGCAGATCCGGGTCACGCGCCAGTGAACCAGTCTGTCAGTGGGGCTGATCCAGGGCGTAATCCCGCAACTGGCGGCTTCTTAGCAGATACCAGAGCGCCCAGAGGCTGGCGATGAGCACCAGGGCGGTGGGCCAGTTGAACGACCACTGCTGCAGATTGAGGCTGTGCAGTTGCATCAGAAGGCCGCTGACGGCAGAGCAGAGCAGCAGCAAGGGGCTGTGGCGTCTGAGCCAGGCTCTGGCACTGTGGGTCTGGCGATGGGTGCCGCCGCAGGCGAGCAGCGCCAGCATGGCGGGCACGTCCGTCAGCAGGCTGACATAGAGGGTGAGCTTGTCCGGGTAGAAGAGGGTCAGGATGGCGCTGCCACTCTCCCGGGTGACCCCCGCCATCAGAAACAGCCAGACCGAGCGGGTCAGCAAGAGGGCGATGGGCCAGAACCAGAGCGGGGGGCGCAACTGGCCGTGATCGTCGTAACGGTGTTCGGGGTAGAGGGTCATGGTGGCCCGGTATCCATTCATGCAGTGCGAGTGATGAAGGGGATATGGGGCACAGGGCAGGCCATTGCAAGGCCGGCAACGGCCGGGAATTAATCGGGGGGCCAGGCCCCCCAATCCGCAGTCTTTAGTTGCCGGGTTCCGGCGTCACAGCCAGCCTTTTCGCTTGAAGAAGAGACCGGTGCCCAGCGATGACATCACCATCAGCACCAGGGAGAGGGGATAGCCATACTCCCAGGCGAGCTCCGGCATGCGGCCAAAATTCATGCCGTAGATGCTGGCGATAAGCGTCGGCGGCAGGAAGATCACCGCGGCTACCGAGAAGATCTTGATCACCTTGTTCTGCTCCAGATTGGTCACCCCCATGGAGGCCTCCAGCTGGAAGTTGATCTTGTCGAACAGGAACTGGGTATGGGGCAGCAGGGATTCCACGTCGTGCAGCATCTCGTCGATCCACTTGTTCTGCTCCCCCGTCATGCGCTGGCGCAGACTGCGTTTGAGGAAGCGCAGGGCGCGGCGGGTATCGTGCAGGGAGAGACGGATCTGGCCGTTGGCCTCTTCCTGGGCCATCAGCTCCTTGAGCATGGGGTTGATCTGGTCCGGCTCGAAGATCTGATCGGCGGTGTTCTCCAGGGTCTTGTAGCCATCCTCGATGAGATCTGAGAGGTACTCCACCTTGAGGTTTTGCACCTCCAGCAGGATGTCGAGGGCGTCTTCGACCTCCAGCCTGTCCTGGCGCATGTAGTGGCGCAGCAGACGCACCAGGCCGATGTCATCCTCGCGAATGCTGATCAACAGGTTGTTGCGCAAGGTAAAAGAGACGTGCACACCCTTGGTGTCGCGACCGATGCGCTGGGGAAACAGGGAGTGGATGTGCAGACCGTCGGTGTCCCAGTAGAATCGGGCGGATGCCTCGATGTCATCGAGCTCCTCCTTGTCCGGCACCTCCTCCAGGAACAGGCCCGTCAACCATTCTCGCTCCGCTGTGTCCGGCTTGTAGGCATCCAGCCAGACGGTGTTGTCGGGAACGATGTCATCCGGCCCGAGCGTGACTATGTCCAGCACCTTGTTGTTGAGAATGTAGGCGGTGATCATCTGTCCCCCCTTAAGAAGTCATGGGTAATCAGGGATGGTTGCACAGGTTCATGCGGCCTTAGATCGCACGGAAAGCGATCCCATGAAATAGCATAACGAGGCCGATGGACAACCTGAATGCGGCGAACTATACAGGGGCGGGACCCGCTTGTCAGGGCCTATTCATCAGGGGTTCAGCCTGTTCGCTCAAAAAAGCGGCGAGGTCGGATCAGCCGTGGCGACCCCGATGCGGGCGATCCCGGCGTCGCCTCCTTTGTTCGCCCTGGTGTGGGGGAGGGCCCGGGCTCACCGGCGGGAATGGCGGGTTGCTGGTCGCCCTGCGACAGCCCCCGGCCAAGCGCAGGAAACGGTCTCCGGGCGGTGTTCCGGGGCTGCGTCTCCTTGTTATCTGCTCTGGTTTGCGTGGGCAAGCCTGTTACAGATTGGGGTAGTTGGGGCCCGAGCCGCCCTGGGGCGGCGTCCAGACGATATTCTGGCTGGGATCCTTGATGTCGCAGGTTTTGCAGTGAATGCAGTTGGCGGCGTTGATCTGCAGCCTTGGCCGGGTATCCCCATCGAGGATCTCGAACACCCCCGCCGGGCAGTAGCGCTGGGCGGGTTCGGCCCAGGTGGGCAGGTTGACCTCGACCGGAATACGCGCGTCCTGAAGGGTCAGGTGACAGGGTTGATCCTCGTCGTGGCTGGTGCTGGCCAGATAGACGGAAGAGAGCTTGTCGAAGCTGAGCTTGCCGTCGGGTTTGGGGTAGTCGATGGGCTGGCAACGGCTGGCCAGGCGCAGCTGGCGGTAATCCGGCTCCTTGTCCAGCAGAGTAAAAGGAGGAGTCCGGGCAAAGAGTCGCTGCTCCAGCCAGTTGAAGGCGCCGCCGAGCCAGGGGCCGAAGCGGTGCAGGGCGGCCCCAACGTTGCGGGCCCTCTTCAGTTCCCGGGTCAGCCAGCTTTGCAGCAGCGCGTCCTGAAACTCGGCCAGATCCCGTCCCCCTTCATCCCCTCCTCGCAGTGCCATGGCGACCGTCGCGGCCGCCACCATGCCGGACTTCATGGCGGTGTGGATCCCCTTGATGCGGGAGAAGTCCAGGGTGCCCGCATCACAGCCGATGAGCAGGCCGCCCGGAAAGTGCATGCGCGGCAATGAGTGCCAGCCCCCCTTGGTGATGGCCCGCGCGCCGTAGCTGATGCGCTCGCCCCCCTGCAACGTTGCCGCGATGAGGGGGTGGTGCTTGAGACGCTGGAATTCGTCAAAGGGGCTGAGCCAGGGATTCTGGTAGTTGAGATCGACGATAAGGCCGACCGCCACCTGATCCTGGGCCAGATGATAGAGATAAAAGCCCCCCTGACTCTTGTTGCCCTTTCCCTCACCAAGGGGCCAGCCGCTGCCATGGAGCACCCGCCCAGGATGGGATTGTCCCGCAGGCACCTGCCACACCTCCTTGAAGCCGATGGCGTAATGCTGCGGCTGGGCGGTATTTTCCAGATGGAATCGGGCGATCAGCTGTTTGCCGAGGTGGCCGCGCGCCCCTTCGGCAAACAGGGTATAGCGGCCATACAGGGCCATGCCGGGCACGTGATCCGGCTTGGGGTTGCCCTCCTTGTCGAGGCCAAGATCGCCGGTCACCACCCCGCGCACCCGGCCCTCCTCCACGATGAGGGTGCTCGCCGCAAAGCCCGGGTAGATCTCGACACCGAGGGCCTCGGCCTGCTTGCCGAGCCAGCGGCAGAGGGTGCCGAGGCTGATGATGTGGCTGCCGTCATTGTGCATGCGGGGTGGCACCGCCCAGTGGGGCAGTTGCAGGGAGCGGCTGTCGCTTTGCAGCAGATGGACCTGATCATCCGTCACCGGCACGCCGAGGGGGGCCTCCTGCCAGCTCTCTGGCAGCAGCTCCCTGAGGGCGACGGGATCGAGCAGGGCGCCGGAGATGACGTGGGCACCGATCTCGGCCCCCTTCTCCAGCAGGCAGACCGAGAGGGCCGGGGCCTGCTGCTTCAATGCGATGGCGGCGCTCAGGCCTGCCGGGCCACCACCGACGATGACGACATCAAATTCCATTGCTTCGCGTTCCATCTTGCCTCTGCGCTCGACTTGGCCTAGGGTAGTGCTGGTAGTTTACGTAAACGTAAACCGCTTTGTCAGCAGAAAAGTGAGTGACGACAAGGTGGACCCACACAACAGGTATGAGGGATGACCGCCATGAAGCTGCTGGTCGCAGTCAAACGGGTCGTTGATTACAACGTCAGGATCCGGGTCAAGGGGGATGGCTCCGATGTGGAGCTCGCCAATGTGAAGATGGGCATCAACCCGTTTTGTGAAATCGCGGTGGAGGAGGGGGTCAGGCTGCGGGAAGCCGGCGTGGCATCCGAGCTGGTGGTGGTGACCTTCGGCCCCGAGGCGGCGGCCGAGCAGTTGCGCCATGCCCTGGCGCTGGGGGCGGATCGGGCGCTGCACTATGTTACCGGCGAGTCCCTGACTCCGCTCACCGTGGCCCGGGCCCTGCAAACGGTGTGCGGGCAGGAGCAGCCCGATCTGGTGCTGCTCGGCAAACAGTCCATCGACTCTGACAACAATCAGGTAGGGCAGATGCTCGCCGCCCTCAATGACTGGCCGCTTGCCACTTTCGCCTCCGCCATCAGGCTGGTGGAGGGGGAATTGCAGGTGACCCGCGAGATAGACGGTGGCCTCGAGACCCTCGGCATGGCGCTGCCCGCCGTGGTGACCGTGGACTTGCGCCTCAACGAGCCGCGCTTCGCCTCCCTCCCCAACATCATGAAGGCCAAGCGCAAGCCGCTGGAGAGCCAGCCGTTCGCCGCCCTCGGGGTGGTGCCGGCCGGCCAGACACGGCAGCTCGGAGTGATGGCGCCGCCGGTGCGCAGCGCCGGCATCAGGGTGGGCTCGGTGGACGAGCTGCTGGACAAGCTCAAGCACGAAGCCCGGGTGCTCTGATGGGCAGGGGCATGAGAGGGATGCCTCCCGCAGGCGTGAGCGCCATGCATGGGGCAGCGGCCCCGGGGAGCAAGGGATCAATGGATGACATGAAGGTGCTGCCATGAGCGTACTTGTGATTGCGGAACATCATCAGGGGCGGATCGCCGACAACCTGGCCCAGCTGGTCACGGCGGCGGGGCGCCTGGGGGGCGAGGTGCATCTCTTGCTGCTGGGGCAGGGGCTGACGGAGGCGGGGGAGCAGGCCGCCGCCCTCACGGGGGTAAACCGGGTGCTGCTGGCGGAACATCCCATGCTGGCGGAGGGGCTCAACGACGGGGTCGACAGACTGCTCGCCGAGGTGGCCAGGGACTACCAGCACTGCCTGATGGCGGCCAGCAGCCAGGGCAAGGATCTGCTGCCGCGGGTGGCAGCCAGGCTCGGGGTGGAGATGATCGCCGAGGTGACCGGCATCGAGGGGCCCGACACTTTCCTGCGTCCCATCTATGCGGGCAACGCCATCGCCCGGGTGGCAAGCAGCGCCCCCGTCAAGGTGCTCACCGTGCGGCCCACCGCGTTCGCCAAGGCCGGGTCCGGGGAGGAGCGTGCCGTAATGGAATCGCTGCCGGTGGCCGAGGTGCGCTGCCGTACCCGGCTCATCGAGCGGCGTGCGGTGCGCTCCGCCAGACCCGAGCTCGGGGCGGCCCGGGTGGTGGTCTCCGGCGGGCGGGCGCTCGGCTCGAAAGAGCACTTTGCCCTCATCGACGCTCTGGCGGACAAGCTGGGGGCTGCCGTCGGGGCATCGCGGGCCGCCGTGGATGCGGGTTATGTCTCCAACGACCTGCAGGTGGGGCAGACCGGCAAGGTGGTGGCCCCCGAGCTCTACATCGCGGTGGGCATCTCGGGCGCCATCCAGCATCTGGCGGGGATGAAGGAGTCCAAGGTGATCGTCGCCATCAACAAGGACGCCGATGCCCCCATCTTCCAGGTGGCGGACTACGGTCTGGTGGGGGATCTCTTCACCCTGCTGCCGGAGCTCACTGCCAAGCTGTAAATTTGCCACAAAGGGGCGAAGAAAGCCGTCCGTGCTGTCTTGCCCCCGTTTCCATGCATATTCTCTGCAAGCCCTGGCCCGTTCAGGGCTTTTGTCTGATGGGGGCCCGGTGGCGCCGGGGCAAAAGGTTGCGCTGGATCCCAAAAAGCCTTTGCCCCCACGGGGGGCTGTCGTGTAAAAACGTTCGAGTCACCGATCACACACATCCATTCACGGAAAGCGTCATGAGCAAACAGATTTACAACTTCTGCGCCGGCCCCGCCATGTTGCCGGTTGAAGTCATGGAGCGCGCCCAGCGCGAATTTTGTAATTTCCAGGGGCTGGGAGCCTCGGTCATGGAGCTTTCCCATCGCGGCAAGCCCTATATGGCGGTCGCCGAGAAGGCCGAAGCGGACCTGCGCGACCTGCTGGCGGTGCCGGACAACTACAAGGTGCTCTTCATGCACGGCGGTGGCCGCGGCCAGTTCTCCGCCGTGCCCATGAACCTGCTGGGTGGCGCCAACAAGAAGGCGGATTACCTGGTGACCGGCGTCTGGGCCCAGAGCGCCGTGGATGAAGCCCAGAAATACGGTGACATCCAGACCTTCCAGGGGGTGGCCAAGAACGAGCAGGGGGTCTCCCACCTGCTGCCAACGCCGGCGTTTCGCACCGATGCTGCCTATGTGCACTACTGCCCGAACGAAACCATCGATGGCATCGAGATGTTCGACATCCCGGCCACCGGCGATGTGCCCCTGGTGGCGGATCTCTCCTCCACCATCCTCTCCCGTCCCCTCGACGTGAGCCGCTTCGGCATCCTCTACGCCGGTGCCCAGAAGAACATAGGCCCCTCTGGTCTGGCCATCGCCATCGTGCGCGATGACCTGCTGAACCAAGCCCGCGCCGATGTGCCGTCCATCTTCGACTACCAGCTCACCGCCAAGAACGACTCCATGTTCAACACGCCCCCCACCTACGCCTGGTATCTGGCCGGTCTGGTGTTCGAGTGGCTGAAAGAACAGGGCGGCCTCGAGGCGATGGAAGCACGCAACAAGGAGAAGGCCGACTTCCTCTACGGCTACCTCGATCAGTCGAGCTTCTATGGAAACAAGGTGGATGTGGCCTGCCGCTCCCGCATGAACGTGCCCTTCCAGCTGAAGAACGAGGCTCTGGACAAGCTGTTCCTGGCGGAATCGGAAGCGGCCGGTCTGCTGGCCCTCAAGGGACACCGCATCGTCGGTGGCATGCGCGCCAGCCTCTACAACGCCATACCCCTGGAAGGGGTCAAGGCCCTGGTCAGCTTTATGGATGATTTTGCCAAACGCCACGGTTGAGGCGTGCCTCCCCATTGCCAGACGCCGGGGACTCCCCGGCGTCTGTTTTTCAGACCCATCCTGACCCAGGCTGCCCTCTCCCGCGGTCGTGCCACTGTCGAACTTGCCGCGGGGGACGCGGGCTGTTAACGTCCGGTCAGGTGATTTAATTGAGATCGAACAGGAAGTCTATGAATTCGTTGCGTTTGGAACCCATTTCTAGCGTGGCCGGGGTGGTCAATCTGCCCGGCTCCAAGAGTGTCTCTAACCGGGCTCTGCTGCTGGCGGCCCTGGCCCGGGGCACCACCCGGCTGACCAACCTGCTCGACAGCGATGACATCCGCCACATGCTGGCGGCGCTGACCCAGCTCGGCGTCAAGTACAAGCTCTCCGCCGACAAGACCGAGTGCACCGTGCACGGTCTGGGTCGCAGCTTCGCGGTCTCGGCGCCGGTCAACCTGTTCCTCGGCAATGCCGGTACTGCCATGCGCCCCCTGTGCGCCGCTCTGTGCCTGGGCTCCGGCGAGTACACCCTGGGCGGCGAGCCGCGCATGGAAGAGCGCCCCATCGGCCATCTGGTGGATGCCCTGCGCGAAGCGGGTGCCCACATCCAGTACCTGAAGAAAGATGGCTATCCGCCCCTGGTGGTGGATGCCAAGGGGCTCTGGGGTGGCGATGTCCACATCGACGGTTCCGTCTCCAGCCAGTTCCTGACGGCGTTTTTGATGGCTGCCCCCATGGCAGCCGGCGACACCCGCATCCACATCAAGGGGGAGCTGGTCTCCAAGCCCTACATCGACATCACCCTGCACATCATGAAGCAGTTCGGGGTGGTCATCGAGCACGACGACTACAAGGTGTTCTACATCAAGGGCAACCAGACCTATGTCAGCCCGGGGGACTTCCTGGTGGAAGGGGATGCCTCCAGCGCCTCCTACTTCCTCGCGGCGGGCGCCATCAAGGGCAAGGTGCGGGTTACCGGCATCGGCAAGCACAGCATTCAGGGCGACATCCACTTCGCCGACGTACTGGAGAAGATGGGGGCCCGCATCACCTGGGGCGATGACTTCATCGAGGCCGAGCAGGGGCCGTTGCACGGCATCGACATGGACATGAACCACATCCCGGATGCGGCCATGACCATCGCCACCACGGCGCTGTTTGCCGAGGGCACCACCACCATCCGCAACATCTACAACTGGCGGGTGAAGGAGACCGACCGCCTGCACGCCATGGCGACCGAGCTGCGCAAGCTGGGCGTGGAAGTGGAGGAGGGGCACGACTTCATCACCGTGATCCCGCCCGCACAGCTGACCCACGCGGCCATCGACACCTACAACGATCACCGCATCGCCATGTGCTTCTCCCTGGTGGCGCTCTCCGATACGCCGGTCACCATCAATGATCCGGGTTGCACCTCCAAGACCTTCCCGGACTACTTCGACAAGCTGGCCAGCGTCAGTCAGGCCTGAGCCCTTTCGGCCCGCTTCGTGCGGGCCTTTTCATCTCTGCCCCCCGCTTTTTTCATGCCTCCTAGCAGCATTATGCAAACTTGCAAGGTGCGATAATAAAATTCCTTGCCGAAGAATGTAATTTTCTATTTACACCGACCCGGCACAGGGCTAGATTGAGATCTCTTTATCGCAGTCATCTAGCAGGAAACTTGGTCATGCAGCATCAAACCGACGACGTTCGTATCAGTGAAATCAAAGAGTTATTGCCCCCGGTTGCGGTGCTTGAGAAGTTTCCGGCGACCGACACCGCCTCGGCCACCGTGTTTGAATCCCGTCAGGCCATCCACAACATCCTGGCCGGCGACGATGATCGCCTGCTGGTGGTGATCGGCCCCTGCTCCATCCACGATCCGGTCGCCGCCCTGGAATACGGCAAGCGCCTCAAGGTGCTGCGCGACGAGCTGAAAGATCAGCTGGAGATCGTGATGCGGGTCTACTTCGAAAAACCCCGTACCACAGTGGGCTGGAAGGGGCTGATCAACGATCCCTACCTCGACAACAGCTGCCAGATCAACGACGGCCTGCGCCTGGGTCGCAAGCTGCTGCTGGATCTCAACGACATGGGGCTGCCGACCGCCTCCGAGTTCCTCGACATGATCACCCCGCAATACGTGGCGGATCTGATGAGCTGGGGTGCCATCGGCGCCCGTACCACCGAATCCCAGGTTCACCGCGAGCTGGCTTCCGGTCTCTCCTGCCCGGTGGGCTTCAAGAACGGCACCGACGGCACCATCAAGGTGGCCATCGACGCCATCGGCGCCGCCAGCGCCCCGCACCACTTCCTGTCGGTGACCAAGTACGGCCACTCCGCCATCGTCTCGACCGCCGGCAACCCGGACTGTCACATCATCCTGCGCGGTGGCCGCGAGCCCAACTACAGCGCCCGTCACGTGGATGAGGTGGTGAGTGGTCTGGACAAGGCCGGTCTGCCCCAGAAAGTGATGATCGACTTCAGCCACGCCAACAGCAGCAAGCAGTTCAAGAATCAGATGCTGGTGGCCGAGGACGTGGCCGGTCAGCTGCGTGCCGGCAGCAAGGCGGTGTTCGGCGTCATGGTGGAGAGTCACCTGGTGGAAGGGCGTCAGGATCTGGTGGACGGGTGCGAACTCACCTTCGGCCAGAGCATCACCGACGCCTGCATCGGCTGGGCCGATACCGAGGTACTGCTGCGCAACCTGGCGGACGCCGTGGCCGCTCGCAACGCCCTCTGAGCCCAAGGCGCCCCGTTGGCGGGGCAATAAAAAAGCGCGACCCTGGGTCGCGCTTTTTGTTTGGCCATCTCTCGGCAGGTCGCGGTTTACTTGGCCCGCTCCTGGTGGCCGCGCAGGCGGATGTTGATCATCTCCACCACCAGCGAGAAGGCCATGGCGAAGTAGATGTAACCCTTGGGAATGTGCAGATCCAGCCCTTCGGCCATCAGCGCCACCCCGACCAGGATAAGGAAGGAGAGGGCCAGCATCTTGATGGTGGGGTGGGTATCGACGAAGTCGCCGATGGCCTTGGCGGCAAACATCATGACGCCGACGGCGATGATGATGGCCAGCACCATGACAGGGACATGATCCGCCATGCCCACGGCGGTGATGACGGAGTCCAGGCTGAAGATGATGTCGAGGATGGCGATCTGCACCAGGGTGGACAGGAAGCCCGCGGTCTTGCTCACCACACCCGCCTCTTCGGCAGCCCCTTCCAGGCTCTGGTGGATCTCGTGGGTGCTCTTGGCGATGAGGAACAGACCCCCCACCAGCAGGATGAGATCCCGTCCCGAGATGGCTTCCCCCAGCACGGTGAAGAGGGGCTCGGTGAGGCGCATCACCCAGGCCAGGGAGAGCAGCAGCAGGATGCGGGTGCCCATGGCGAGCCCCAGCCCCAGGATGCGCGCTTTCTGGCGCTGGGCTTCCGGCAGGCGACCCACCAGGATGGAGATGAAAATGATGTTGTCGATGCCGAGCACGATCTCGAGCAGGGTCAGGGTGGCGAGCGCGACCCAGGCGGAGGGGTCCGCAATCCATTCCAGCATGATTGAACCTTGGTTGAACAGTGATTGAGGTAGAAGCCGCGCATTTTAGCAGGGGGTCATGGCTTGTCCCAGTGGCGGGAAAAGATAAAAATGGCGGCGATCCAACAGGAGGGAAACATGTTTCGATTAGGGCTCATCATCAACCCCGTCGCCGGAATCGGCGGGGCAGTCGGTCTCAAGGGCAGTGACGGCATGGTCGCCGAGGCGCTGGCGCGCGGGGCCGTCCCCAAGGCCCGGGAGCGGGCTCGCCAGGCCCTGTTGCCCCTGTGCGAGCTGACCACCCCCTTCGAGCTGCTGACGGTGGCCGAAGAGATGGGGGCCGACCTCGCCGCCGAGCTGGGGTTGCCCCATCGCATCGTCCATCGGCCTGCCGGGGCGCAGACGAGCGCCGAGGACACCCGGGCTGCCGCCCTGGCCCTGCGCGATGCCGGGGTGGATCTGCTGCTCTTCGCCGGTGGCGATGGCACCGCCCGGGACATCTGCGCGGCGGTGGGGGAGTCCTGCCATGTGCTCGGCATCCCGGCGGGGTGCAAAATCCACTCCGGGGTCTACGGGGTGACGCCGGCGGCGAGTGGCCGGGTGGCGGCCAGAATGATCGCAGGGGAGCTCCTGAGCCTGGTGGATGCGGAGGTGATGGACATCGACGAGGAGGCGTTTCGCGCCGGCAAGGTGCGCGCCCGCCACTACGGCCAGTTGCTGGTGCCCGGGGATCTGCGCTACGTGCAGGCGGTCAAGCAGGGGGGACGGGAGTCCGAGGAGCTGGTGCTCGCCGATCTTGCCGCTGGTGTGGTGGAGCAGATGGAGCCCGATACCCTCTACCTGATGGGGTCGGGGAGCACGGTGGCCGCCTGCATGGGTGAGCTGGGTCTGGAAAATACCTTGCTCGGTGTGGATCTGGTGGAAAATGGCCGGCTTATCGGGCAGGATCTCAGCGCCGCCGAGATCCTGACCCGGATCCGCGGCCGTCGCTGCCGCCTGATCATCACCCTGATCGGCGGTCAGGGACATCTGTTCGGGCGCGGAAATCAGCAATTGAGTCCAGACGTGATCCGGGCCGTCGGGCGCGAGCATATCCAGGTGCTCGCCACCAAAGCCAAGCTGGCGGCGCTAAAAGGCCGTCCGCTGCTGGTGGACACCGACGATCCGGCACTGAACCGGTCGTTGAGTGGTTATCTGCGCATAACCACGGGATACAAGGATCAGGTCATCTACCCGGTGGCCAACCCGGAATAGGACATCAAGGATGCGGCTGGCCTGGCGCCAGAGAGCCGCGATCAACCGGATCGCGGTTCCACTCCCCGAATTTTTTGCCGGCAACCCCGGAAATGAGGCTGCGTTAAATGACGATTCACGATTTTGAACACAAGTTGTTGGGACTGATCGACGCCATGGTCGCCACGGCCAGCGAAGACGAGCTGTTTGCGGGTGGCTATCTGCGAGGGCACATCTCCCTTGCGGTGGCGCGCGCCGAGCTGGAGGGCAAGACCCTGGTGCGGGACGTCAAGAGCTATGTGCTGCGCAGCCTGAACGAGGCCATCTTGCAGGGTGAGCTCTCCGAGCAGGACGAGGTGCTGGTGCAGAAGATGTGGAAGCGTCTGCAGGCCCAGGCGGAAGCTTGATCCCATTCGCAGTTCAAACACAAGTTTAAGTAATCTGCTTCCCTGAGTGTTATCAAAAGGTTAATAATGAGGCTCGCCTTTTGTTTCAGGGATTAAACCATGGCCTCCACCTCACGCATTGCCACCAGACTGCCGCTCGAGATGCTCTATCACTGGGAGCGGCAGTGTCCCGACCGAATCTACCTGCGTCAGACCATCCACCGCGAATACGTCGACTTCACCTGGGGTGAGGTCGCCGACGAGGCGCGGCGCATGGTGACGGCACTGCGTGCCCTGGGCCTGGTGCCCGGTGACAAGGTGGCCCTGCTCTCCAAGAACTGCGCCCAGTGGTTCATCGCCGATCTGGCGATGCAGATGGGGGGATACGTGAGCGTGCCCATCTACCCCACCGCCAACGTCGACACCATCGAATACGTGCTGCGCCACAGCGAAACCAGGGCGATCTTCGTCGGCAAGCTGGACGACTGGAAGAGCCAGGAGGCGGGGGTGCCCGGGGATCTGCTGCGTATCGCCCTGCCTTACGACACCATGCCGGCCGCCCACCAGTGGGACGATCTGCTGGCGCAATACGACCCCATCCCGGACAGCCCGGTGCAGGCGCCGGATGCCCTGCTGAGCTTGGTCTACACCTCCGGCAGTACCGGCAAGCCCAAGGGGGCCATGCTGAGCGTGGAGCGCTACGCCTGGTCCTGCGAGAAGCTGGTGGAGGCGGTCTCCCTCACCGCCGAGGATCGCGGCTTCTCCTACCTGCCCCTTGCCCACATCACCGAGCGGGTCTACATCTACGGCGGCAGCCTGTTCAGCGGTGCCACCATCGCCTTCCCCGAATCCCTCGACACCTTCATCGAGGACGTCAAGCGCTGCCGTCCCACCGTCTTCATCTCGGTACCGCGGCTCTGGGCCATGTTCCGCATCAAGATCCACGAGAAGCTGCCCCAGAGAAAGCTGGCGCTGCTGCTCAAGATCCCCCTCGTCTCCAGCCTCATCAAGAGCAAGCTGCAAAAGGGGCTGGGGCTGGATCAGGCGCGGGTGCTGGGCTGCGGCTCGGCGCCGGTGGCCCCGGCGCTGCTGGAGTGGTATCACAGCATCGGCATCCATATCACCGAAGCCTGGGGCATGACCGAGAACCACGCCTACTCCACCCTCAACTACCCGTTCCGGGCGGACAAGATAGGCACCGTCGGCAAGGCCGGGCCCGGGGTGACCATCAAGATCTCCGACGAGGGGGAGATACTCTGTCGCTGCGACGGCATGATGGTGGGCTACTACAAGGATCCCGAACACAGTGCAGAGGCCATCGACGCCGAGGGCTGGCTGCACACCGGTGACATGGGCAAGCTGGACAGGGAGGGTTACCTCACCATCACCGGCCGCATGAAGGACGTCTTCAAGACTGCCAAGGGCAAGTACGTGGCCCCGGTGCCCATCGAGGGGATGCTCGGGCAGGAGCCCATCATCGAGCAGCTCTGCGTCATCGGCTACGGCATGCCGCAGCCGGTCGCGCTGGTGCAGCTCGCCGAGAGCGCCATGAAGGGGGGCAAAGCCGGGGTGGAAGCCCAGCTGGAGGCCGCCCTCAATCGGGTCAACGACAAGCTGGAATCCCATGCTCGCCTGCGGGGCATCCTGGTGGTCAAGAGCCCCTGGAACATCGAGAACGGGGTGCTGACCCCCACCATGAAGATCCGCCGCCACCTGCTGGAACAAAAATACGCGGACATCGGCGAGCGCTGGTCCGGCAGCCAGCGCATCCTGTGGGAGTCCTGACAGGGGTCGGTGCCGCCATATGGGCCACATCAATGACAGCGGGGGAGCCAGTGGCTCCCCCGCTGTATTTCAGGGGGGAAGCAAGCCGACAGGGGGCTGGGGCATTGACCCCTTACCCGATGCTTCCCGCTGCCGCCATACCGCCCCGCGTCGGGGGAACAGGCAGGGAAAGGTATTTGCAAAATCCATGGAAAGGCGGGATCCCAGTGGCTTGGCAAATGCATCTTGGGGTCACACACGGGGGCCGCAAGGGGCAGGGTGGGGCATTGACGCCTTCTCCGATGCTTCCCGCTGCCGCCATGCCGCCCCGCGGCGAGGGAACAGGCAGGGAAAGGTATTTGCAAAATCCATGGAGAGGGGTGATCCCAGTGGCTGGGCGAATGCATCTTGGGGTCACACACGGGGGCCGCAAGGGGCGGGGTGGGGTATTGACCCCTTAACCTGGGCTTCCCGCCACCGCAGAGGAGGTCTGCCAATAAGGTCATCGGAGGGAGACCGCCCTCACATGGGGCAGGTGGGCATCTGATGCACGGCGCCAGAGGCGCAGAGAAAGAGGGTGAGGGGCAGGATGAGAGCCGCAGAGAGCAAGAAGGGGAGCCGCAGCTCCCCTTCCCGTTGGCGGATGCCGGGGTCAGACGGCTTTGTACTCAAGCTCGACTGAACCCAGGGCCTTCAGGGTGGACTGGGCCGAATCCCGCTGACTGATCTGGCCATCCTTGCTCTCCAGCAGCACGGCGCGGCGCACGGTGGCGAGATCCTCGCCACCCAGCACCGCGTGGGCGCAGGCCATCTGCATCGGCGGCAGGCTCGGGTTGAAGGCGGCGTTCTCGGCATAGCGGCCGCAGAAGATGCGCCCGTCCTCGAACTGCAGCGCCACCGCGGCATAGCCCTGGCTGTAGGGGGCATAGCTCTGGCGGGCGGCGGCGAGCGCAGCCTGCCACAGGGGGTCGTCGCTCTCGAGCACCAGCTCGTCATGGGCCTGGGGGCTCATCAGGGCATCGGTAATCTCGAGATCGGCGGGGCCGAAGGAGTGGGGCAGGAAGGATTGCAGCTCGCTGAGATCGTCCGGCAGGGAGACCTTCAGGGTCTTGGCGGTGCTCAGCTCGTTCATGAACTGGCGGCAGTGGCCGCAGGGGGTGTAGTTCACGGTGATCTCGGAGATCCCGGTCTCGCCACCCAGCCAGGCGTTGGAGATGGCGGACTGCTCGGCGTGGACCGAGTGGAACAGCCCCTGGCCCGCGAACTCCATGTTGGCGCCAAAGTACCAGGTGCCGCTCAGGCCGCAGGCGATGGCGCCGACGAAGAACCTGGAGATGGGGGCCACCGAGCAGGCGGCCGCCAGCGGCAGCAAGGCCAGACGCAGGGCCCTGTCATCCAGCCCGGTGGCGGCTTTCAGGGTCGCGACCTGGTCCGGGGTAAAACGGGCCTGGAAATCGTCCCCCAGCATGGGCAGCAGGGCGGCCTGGAGCGGGGCGGAAAGGGTCTCGAATGGCTTGGCAAAGCGGGGATGCATACTGTGTCCTCAAAGGCCAATTGGGGGGCCATTGTAGGGAGCAAGCGCGGCGAATTGTGTGAGCGCGCTCACGCCTTGATGGGCAAAGGGGCGGGGATGGTAAAGGAAACGTTTGTCTTTCGCAATCTGTGCGCCAGCTCCCGGCATCAGGGAGGTGAGGGTATCGGATGGAAACGGTGAAAGGGCACAGAGGCCATGGCCGCAGGGGCGGCCATGGCAACGGGGATCAGGTCAGCCAGTGGTAGAGGGCGAACAGCAGGGGGGCGATGGCTGCGGTCAGCACACCGCACACCACCATGGCCAGCGACGAGAAGGCGCCCTGGGTCACCCCCTGCTCGGCGGAGGCGGCGGTGCCGATTGCGTGGGCGCAGGCTCCCATGGCGAGCCCCTGGGCCTCGGGGTCGGTGACCCGCATCAGCTTGAGCAGGGGATAGCCCGCCAGGGCCCCCAGGATCCCCACCACCACCACCACGGCGGCGGCGATGGCGGGAATGCCGCCGAGGGACTGGCTGACGCTCATGGCGAGCGGCGTGGTGATGGACTTGGTGGCGATGGAGGCGAGCAGCGCCGGATCCGCCCCCATCAGGTGGCCGACCCCCAGGGTGGTGCAGACCGAGATGAGCACCGCGGTGAGGGTACAGGCCAGGATGGGTGTGAGCTTGTCGCGGATCTGGCGTGCCTGCTGGTAAAGCGGCAGGGCCAGGGCCACCACGGCGGGTTCCAGCAGGGCGGTCAGGGGCGAGGCCCCCTGCTGGTACTGATCCAGAGGCAGATCGAGCCAGAGCAGCAGGCCGATGATGACGGCGGTGGGGATCAGCACCGGATTGATGACGGGCCAGGGCAGGCGGCGGTAGAGGGCCCGGGTCATGAAATAGAGCGCCAGGGTCAGGGGAATGGCCAACCAGAAGATCATGGCTGCATCCTTGTGATGACAGGGTAAGGTGAGGTGAGGGGCAGGGCAAACCAGAGGATCATGGCTTGTTCATCCTTTGATAGAGGTGGCCAACCGCGCCCAGGATGAGCACGATGCCGAGCACGACGCAGAGCATGATGAGACCGAAGGATTGGCGCAGGGGCTCGAGCCAGGCCACCAGGCCCACCGCCACCGGCACGAACAGCACCCCCATGTGGCGCAGCAGCAGGCCGCCCCCCAGCTCGACCCAGGAGAAGCGGACGATCTGCAAGGAGAGCAGCACGAACAGCAGCAGCATGCCGATGATGCTGCCGGGGAAGGCGAAGGGCAGGATGGCCGCCACGGCTTTGCCTGCCAGCAGACAGGCGATGATGACCAGAAAATCACGAAGGTAGCGCAGGGTGCGTTGCAGCAGCACGGGGGCCTCATCTTGGCAAGTGTGAGCAAGGTCGCAGTTTAACAGGCACGGGGGGGAGGGAACAGGGTCAACTGGCCCGCAGGGGATACAATGGCCCCGGCTTCATCCCCATTCACAAGAAGGAGTTCCCATGTCGACCCCCTCTCTCCTGGCCCGGTTGCGTCAACTGCCCGCCGATCCCGCCCTCCCTGACACCCTGCTGCAAACCCGCCAATGGGAGGGGCCGCTTTGCCGGGTGAGGCTTGACAACACCGGGAAGCAGTCCGAGGCCGTCCACCACTGGCGGCTGTTTGAGGGGGATCTCGGACTTGCGCCCGACGCGGCCATCTACGGAGAGGGGTTCCAGATGCTGGCCCAGACCGGGGGACGCTGGAATGCCCCCGAGCACCTGGGCCGCTGCCCCGATGCGTCTGTCTATCGCATCACCGCCGACCATGGCTACCACACGGTGCACAATCTGCTGCTGGTGGCGCAGGAGGGGGGCTGGCTGCTGCTGGCCTTTGCGAGCTGCCAGCGCTTTGGCGGGGAATTTCGCCTCCATCCCGACGGGCGCCTCGAGATCGTGATGAACACCGAAGGGCGCACCCTGGCGCCGGGTGCGTACTGGCAGAGCGAGGCGCTGATCTGCCTGGAGGGGCCGGACAGGGAGGCCCTGCTCGCGACGCTGGCGCAACATATCGCCGCCGAGCACGGCTCCCTGGTGGGGGAGGTGCCCACGCGCCCGAGCGGCTGGTGCTCCTGGTATCACTACTACGCGAACGTGAGCGCGGCGGACATTCGCGAGAACCTGGCGGTGCGGGCCGAGCGTTTCCCGGCCCTGCGCTACGTGCAGATAGACGATGGCTATCAGGCCAGGATGGGGGACTGGCTCACCCCTTCCGCCAAGTTCGAGGAGGGGGTGGCGGCCCTGGCAGGGGAGATCCGCGCCGCCGGTTGCGAGCCTGCGCTCTGGGTCGCCCCCTTTATCGCCGAGCCCGGCTCGCAAGTGTTCCAGGATCACCCTGACTGGTTCGTGAAAGGGGAGGATGGCCTGCCGCTCCCCTCGGAGCGGGTCACCTACGGGGGCTGGCGCTGCACCCCCTGGTACGTGCTGGATGGCACCCACCCCGAGGTGCAGACGCACCTGGAGCAGGTATTTCGCACCCTGCGTACCCAGTGGAGCATTCACTACTTCAAGCTCGATGCCAACTTCTGGGGGGCCATCCACGGTGGTCGCTTCCACGACCCCGCCGCCACCCGGGTGGAGGCCTATCGGCGCGGCATGGCCGCCATCCTGCGCGGTGCCGGGGAGGGGGCTTTCCTGCTCGGCTGCAATGCGCCGCTGTGGCCGAGCCTCGGCCTGGTGCACGGCATGCGGGTGAGCGATGACGTGGAGCGCCAGGGCCCCCGTTTTCGCCAGATAGCGCGAGAAGCCTTCTGCCGCGCCTGGCAGCACGAGCGGCTCTGGGTGCTGGACCCCGACTGCGTCTGCCTGCGGGATATTCCGGGCCAGCACGGGAGCCGCGCCGAGTACGACTTCCACCTGGCCGCCCTGGTGGCGAGCGGTGGCATGGTACTGGCGGGGGACAGATTGCAGGATCTGGACGAGGCGCAAGGGGCGCGCCTTGGCAAGCTGCTGGCCCTGTGCGCCGCGCGCACCCCGGCGGCCCGCTTCGAGGGGATGGCATTCGAGCGCGGGCGGGTGGCGCTGCCCGGGGGCGGCGAGCTGCTCTGCCTGTTCAACTGGGGGGAGCACCCCTGCGAGTTCCCGTTGGCGCCGGGGGGCACGGACTTCTGGGACGAGACGCCCCTGGGGAGCACCCTGGTGCTGCAAGGGGGGCAGGGGGCGGTGATCCGCTACCCCTGATGGCGTTGCACTGCAAAAAGGCTCCCTCGGGAGCCTTTTTTACGTGGCGAAATGGTCTCTAGAAGTGCCACTCCATCCCGATGGCGTAATTGGCGGAGCCATAGCCCGGGATCTCGTTGCTGGAGGCGAGCGCCTTGACGGTGAGGCGGGTTGTCAGGGGGATGCCGAGCCCCATGCCGATGGCGATCTCGTCGCTCTGATCCCCCATCATGTCCACCCGCAGGGTGCGATAGAGGGAGAGATCCTGGCTCATCTGGGCATAGATCTGGGACGACTTGTTGTAGAGCTGGCCGAACACCTCCATCTGGAAGCCGTTTTGCGGCGTGATGGCCAGGGGAATGCCGGCGAAGCGGTAGAGATCCGAGTGGTTGAAATAGCTGTTGGTGATTTGCGGGGTGAAGTCGGTCTGCTGGTAGAGGGTGCTGAAATTGCGCTCGATGAGCCGGTAGGTCTGCTCCGGCAGGCGCAAGAGGTAGTCTGGCACCTCGAACCGGGCGCCAGCGAGGGCGGCCTGGGGCAGCAGGGCACAGGCGACGAGTGTCAAAGCAGGCAGAGCTGAACGCATAAAACGAGAGTTCCCCAACAGTCGAAAGCACGGCATCCATGCCGTCAGCGTATCTAAATATTCACACTATCAGGAGCTTGGGCTCCCTGCCCATTATGTCGCGAGCCAGGGAAACGCATCGGTTTTTAACTGTGAAACGGCTCACATCTCACAGATTTTCAAGGTAGTGATAGAGACTCTTTAGAATCGCAAAGTTCCGTTCGTTCCCCTGGTTCTGTTCCGCCAGGGCTTCCAGGCGCGGCACATAATCCGGCAGGCGGCGGCTGAAGTAGTCGCTGCAGTGCAGGCGCCAGCGCTTCTGCTCCGCTTCGCTCAAGGTGTGAGGCCAGTTGCGGGCGCGGTAACGGAACAGCATCTCGGGCAGACGGGGATCCGTGAAGGCAAACTCCCGCTCCCCCAGCAGATCCGCCGGGGTGGCGCGCACCAGATCCATGGTGGACTTGTCGCCGTGGCCGAAGAAGCCGGCGTAGAGCTGGGTGTCGGGGTCGCCGTCGGTGCTGCCGGCAAACTCCTGGTTGAACACCTCCACCAGTTTTTCCCGCACCTCGGGGTGGGCCCGCAGCAGATCCAGGCTCTTGCGGCACTGAGCCCGATTGATGCCCAGTTCGTCCGCCCGCTCCGGCGTCAGGGTGGCGGCCGGGGCCAGCACCGGGCACTTGTTGATGTGCACCAGTTTGACCGGAATGCCGGCCAGATCCCCCAGCTCCTCTTTTTTGGTGTAGAGGCGCTCGCGGATCTCCTCGCAGGAGAGCTCGATGAGCGGAGTCGGGTCACGGGTCAGATCCACCATGATCACCGCGTTCTGGTTGGTGGGATGCCAGGCGAGCGGCGACACCCAGCTCGCACACCCCTGCCAGGGGGAGAACATGCCGGAGACGTGCACCAGGGGTTTCATGGTCACCACGTCGATGAGGGCCTTCACCTTGTTCTTGTTGCGAAGATCAAAGAGGTACTCGAAGAGCTTGGGCTGGGCTTTTTTCACCAGCCTGGTCATCTCGATGGTGGCCAGCACATCCGAGAGCGCATCGTGGGCGTTGGCGTGGGCCACGCCGTTGGCCACCGTCAGCTTCTCCAGCCTGAAGCTCGGCTTGCCCTCTTCATCGAAGGCCCACTCTATCCCCTGCGGGCGCAGGGCGTAGCAGGCCCGCAGCATGTCGAGGATGTCCCAGCGGGAGTTGCCGTTCTGCCAGGCGTAGGCATAGGGGTCATAGAAGTTGCGATAGAGGGTGTAGCGGGTCACCTCGTCATCGAAGCGGATGCTGTTGTAGCCGAGCACGCAGGTGCCCGGGGTGGCGAACTCTGCGTGGATCTGGCGGATGAAGTCCGCCTCGCACAGTCCGTCCTTCATCGCCTTTTGCGGCGTGATGCCGGTGATGAGGCAGGCTTCCGGCTCCGGCAGGTAATCCGCCGGCGGCTTGCAGTAAATCACCAGCGGCTCGCCGATGACGTTGAAATCCGCGTCGGTGCGAATGCCCGCAAACTGCGACGGCCTGTCTTTGGCCGGACTGATGCCGAAGGTCTCGTAGTCGTGGAAGTAGTAAGTGGGCTGGGTGGTCTGCTTCGCTGATGTGCTCATGTGTTCTTGTGTGTTCGCGCTTCTGATTGATTTTTCAGGGTTTAGTGCTGTTCTGGTGAGGTGCAAATTCCGAAGACACTTTCATCGTTCACCCAAACCTGACGTTGTTCAATGGCCTGCTGGTACATTATCTGGTACAAAACACCCCATGAGAGTGGTACATAATTTTAATGGGGTAGCAATGGCGTTATCAGATAGCTGGCTTCGAGGGGTGAATGGTAAACCATATGCTGGCCCGAGCGAAGTGAGCGACGGTGATGGGTTGAGTGTCCGGGTCTCACCGAAGGGGGTGGTTGCGTTCCAAGTTCGGCATGTAGTCGACGGGAAGCGGGTTCGGACCTCTCTTGGTCGGTACCCGGCTCTGACCTTGCGAGAGGCCCGGATAAAGGCCGATGAGCTCAAAAGCGGTGTTGCGCCGATCAGTGCCTCGGGCGACGAGCCTACGCCTGCAGCCTTGTTTGATGAGTGGTTCGAGAAGTACGTGATGCGGGAGTGCCGAGAAGGCACCCAGAAATACTATCGCTATACCTTCTCGTCAGTGAAGAACCGCTTGCCAGACCGGCCAATCAACCAGATCACCATGGACATGTGGTTGAGCTATTTCGATACCATCAGTGAGCGGGCACCAGGGGTAACCCGGGCTGTGATCACTGCATTGAAGGCGTGCTTCAACTGGCATGCTCGCCGCGGCACGATCTATATGCCCAACATGATGAGTCTGCGGGCCAGGGATGTTGGCGCTCCCGCTAAGACCGGTCACCGGGTGTTGACGGTGCCAGAGGTTGCGAAGATCTGGCGGGCCATCGAGGCCAGCCGGGCTGGCACCAGCAACAAGGTGATTCATCTGCTCTGCCTGGTCTATGGGTGCAGGCTTTCCGAGGCCAGAACGCTCAAGCGTCAGGACCTGGATTTCGAGTCTATGGTCTGGACCGTGCCGGCGGAGATCAGCAAGACGGGCCGGCCTATCCGCCGCCCGATCACATCGGTGGGCAAGCAATTGTTCGAACGAGCCTCCATGGCGTCGGTGGACCCGGTCTATCTGTTCCCTGGGCAAGGGGAGGGGAATGGGCCGTTGGAGATCCACTCGTGCAATCGGTTGGTGAGCCGCTTGCGCAGCAGCCTGGGGATCCCCCATTGGCGGATTCATGATGCTCGTCGAACGCTGTCGACCCGGTTATCGGAAATGGGGGTGTCGCCCCATATCACCGAAGTGATGCTGGGGCACACCCTGCTTGGCGTGATGGCTGTTTACAACAAACATGACTGGCTTGAGGATCAAGCGGCTGCCTATGAGCGCTGGTGGACAGTGATCCAGCGGGAGCTAGGCGTTGCCACTGATCCGGTTGTGGCTGTCAATCCAGGCCATGATGTGTGATTTGATCCAGCGCAGTGGCTGGTGGTCGATGGGTTTGGGAAAGGTGGTATCCCTCATGCGCAGGTGATACAGCGCTGTGCGCCCTTTTCCCAGCATGACCATCAGCTCTTTCTGCTCAATTTTTTCAATGGGTTCTAACATGTGTCCCCCGGTGATCTAGAACGGCAGATCGTCGTCGTAATCGATGGGTGGCTCGTTATAACCACCTTGATTCGGATTGGCAGCCGGTTTCGCTGCCGATTTGCTTTGTTGCTGGCGCGGTGGCTGAGGCGCCTGATTACTTTGCCCTGAGCGGCCCAGCATCTGCATCACGCCGCTGAAGCTGTCGACCTGCACCTCGGTGGTGTAGCGGTCCTGACCGCTTTGGTCCTGCCACTTGCGGGTCTGCAGTTTCCCTTCCACATAGACCTGTGAACCCTTCTTCAGGTACTGGCCCGCCACTTCGGCCAGCTTGCCCACAAGCACCACCCGGTGCCACTCGGTACGTTCCTTCTGCTCGCCGGTCTGCTTGTCGCGCCAGCTTTCGCTGGTGGCCAGAGAGAGGGTGGCGATCGCCATGCCACCCGAGGTGTATCTGATTTCAGGATCCTGACCCAGGTTGCCGATCAGGATGACTTTGTTGATGCCTTTCATTCATTACCCCGCGACACTTGTCCTTCTGCCAGCTGCATCTGTTCGGCATCCCGGATACAGTCATGAAGTGAGTGATGGGGGACGAACCAGTCTGGCTTTTGCCACTCATCCAGATACCCCTTGCTGCCACCAGATAGCGCATCGATGTAGGTCCGTACATCCCGCACCTGGTTGTATTTCCATGGAACCGGCAGGCTGAAGTCCTCGAACAGGGAGACCAGAATCGGCGGATCAAAGTCGGTGCCGCGGGCAAAGGGCTGTGCTCCCTTCATGAAATAGGAGAGCAGGATCAGCGCCTCCCGCACCGGGGTATTGCTGCCGTTGATGATACCGTCACGGGCCTCTTTACCCTGCTTGTTCCACCAAGCCACCGTCCCCGGGTCAACGGTGCGACCCGCCAGCAACTGCTCGGTCACATTCAGCTTGAGGTGCAGGACGTTCTCGCCCTCGGTGGAGAGGCGGCCATTGTCGATGGTGATCCCCACCTCGGCATCGTGCTTGTTGAAGCGGACGGCAGAGAGAGTGAGCACCACCGCCTTCTTGTCCATGGCCAGGGTTTCGGTATCGAATACCACGGTGTCGCCCTGATACCGCTCGGCTTTATCGTTCATGTCGTGATTTCCTCTGGACGGTCAGCTGTTCGTGATGGTTGCAAGCAGGGCATGGATTGCGTTGATTGATACCGCCTTGTCCGCATCAGGAGCAGGAAGGGATCGCATAACCCCCTCCATCTGGCGCAACTCGGCCTCGGTGTTAACACCGATCAAGCCAGCCAGCGCCGAGCGCAGCAAGGCAATGTCAGCCTCGGCCTTTCGCAGCGGATGCGCCTTGCACACTTTGATGTGATCGGTCAGGACTTGGCTGCCATGTGCCGGGGTATCCTGCGGATATTCGTGGCCACAATACACACAGGTGAGAATTCTTTCGTTCATGTCGTGTTTTCCTCTAACCATTCTGTTCGCTTGATGCGACCGCCCAGCGATAGCCGCCGTGGGTCGCCTGAGAGTTGTTCAGGCACCGGGTGATGCTGACCCGCACAAACCCGCCTGTTCGTTCCGCCTCGACAATGCTGTCGAACCTCACAATCTGCTGCTCGTCGTTGATGCCGATCACTGGCGTCTTGTGCCATTGCGGATCCCGCACTTGGTCCACGAAGAGGCGGCGAGTGTGCCGCCCTCTGCCGTTCTCCCCGACCATGCAAAAGTGCTCAACCCGGGTGGTGAAGCGGGCCTCCCTGTGTATCTGGCCCATCACGATGCTGGCCTTGCTGACCGTGAGGGAGAAGGCCGCAGCCACCTCTGCGCTGATGGCGCCATCGGTTCGGGCATGAACCCACTCGGCAACCTCCTGAATGATGCTCATGCGCCCACTCCTATAACAGTGCCAGCGCAACGAGCGCGGCCAGTGTGTTGAGTGCCAGGATGGTGATTCCGGCCGTTTGCTGCTTGGTCATTTTTTCATCTTCTTCACCATTTCGAGAAACTGCTCGGGATGGCCTCTGAGGGTGAGCAGATCCGCCCGCACATAGGGCACCTCGCAGGCCATCACCGAATTAGCGCACCAGCTCACTTCGCTGGTATCTGATGGGAACGGCTCGCTGTGGTAGTGGAGCTGATCGCCAACCTGCAACCAGATCCGCTCCGGCGCAGTGCGAATGGTTTCGGTTACGGTCACAGCAGGATCCGGCAACTGGCCAGCCAGCACGGAGTCGATGCTGGACACTATCGACTGCACGATCTGTATTTCAGACTCAGGGCACGATAGCGGAGAAACGTACCTGCGCGCACGCCGCAACAACTCCGCCAGCGCCTGCTCGCGCTTGTGGTGGTTGGCCAGCAGCTCAAGGCGTGATCGTAGAGGGTGCTGTTCTGGCACGATGCCGGAGAGGATGGCCTTGTCGATGGCAAGGCCGGTGCTGTTGCGCTCTGCAAGGAGCTGCTGGATCCGTTGCTTGCAGTCGAGCAGGCTTTGCCTTGATGCCAACAGCTCACGGTATGCGTTTGCCTGTGGGTTGTTGCCGCACACCATTCCCACCAGATCTTCATCGCTGAAACTATTGGCGCTTTGTTCCTCTGTTAAACCAGTGCGTTTGATCATGCTGCGACCTCGTCTTGCTGGGTGATGGCGTTTATCAGGATGCGTTGTCGGTCGAGGCGGCGGATCTTGGGGTTGTCCTCGATGGCCTGCAGCAGGGCGGCCACGCCAGCCTGACGCTGCGAGTCGGTGATAGCAGGGGCCTGCCGCTCGACGAGTGCCAGTATGGCGACGCACTGACGCAGCTGCTCCTTGGTCTCCTCGTCCAGAGTGGTGTATTCGTCCATCAGCTGCTCGTCGCTGACCGAGATGGCGATGGCCACCTCGCGGGCGCTGTAGGTCTCCTTGATGCCGTAGAGCACGGTCAGCACGGCGACAAAGCACGACCACTCGGCGCCGCCCAGATTGAGCTGGTCGTTCTGGTAGTCGAAGGCCCAGTCCTCGAGCGGTTTGGTGCTGAACTCCTCGGCCACCTGGTGGGCATCCGGTTCTTGTCCCGGAACATCGACCATATCGAGCTGCTGCTCGGCATGGTCTGGCTCGGGGCTGGTGGGCTCGGCGCTTTGGGCCAGCAGCTCGGCGGCCTTGGCGGTGGCCAGCGTCAGCAGATCGCCGGGGGCCGTCAGGTTGTCGATGATCCAGGCGGCCAGCTCTGCAGTCTTGGCTGGGGTCAGGATGTCGGCATCGTCGATCTGGTAGATGATCGCCTTCACTGCTGGGTGACGCTGCCAGCGGGGCAGGGTGGGGCGCGGTTATCTTCCATGACAAAGCCCTGGTGGATAGGCTGACCGGCCAGCAGGTTGGCGGCGGCCAGCTCGAGCCGATAGAAGATCTCGGAGAGCGGATAAGGCTCGTCCAGCCAACCCTGCACATAGCCCCTGACCGTATCCTGTTGCTCTTCGCCGAGATAAACGCGCCCAATCTGCTTGGCCATGATGCTGCTGGCATCGGCATAGCCCAGTTCGGCCAGCTTGGTGCTCGCACTGGTGGGGATCGTCTGCTCCAGCATTGCCAGCTCGCTGGCAGCTGCGGCGTTGGTTGCCTCATCGCTGGCCACTGGTGGCTCCCATGCTGCTGGCTCGGCTACCGCGGGTTGCTCCTGCATCATCGCTGGCTCCAACGCGGTCTGGGCAACCATGTTGTTGGTGTCGCCGATATGGTTAGGCTCGACCATTTTCCCGGCGTCGGGAACATGGCCCTGACGGGTCTTCGCGAGGGAGTACTCGGCCTCCTCGATAAGGGTCACCGCCTGGCGGTGGATCATATCGAGGATGATCTGACCGGTGGTGATGAGGTCGTCACGGCGCAGGCGTGCCTCGGGGCGTCGCTCGCCCTGCCAGCCAGCGTCGAAGATCACCACGGCTGAGGCGAAGCCGCTAGAGCTGGGCTTGTCCTTTTTGGGATCGCGAGGCACGTACCAGCTCGGTACCTCAAAGCCGATGCGACCGCTGATGAACTGGATGAAGTCGGCATCTTCTGGCCACCAGGTTTCGCTGGTGGCAGCCTTGATGAGCAACATGATCTTGGCGCCCAGCGCCCGTTGCTCGCGGCAGTAGTTGAGGATGGCCTCCATCCCGGTGATGGGGTTCCCCTCGCTATCCGTGCAGGGGCGCGAGTAGGGCGGGTTGGCGTAGGCAGCTCCACCGAGGCGGCGCAGGTCGGCGGCCAGCTCCTGGGTGAGGGCGTTGTCTTCGGCATCGTAGTAGTGCGGCACCAGGTGGTTGCAGTCGTCGGCGAACATGTCGAGCACCACCGGCCCCAGGGTGGGGGCGAACTGGTGGAACAGGCCCCAGGCCAGCGCCTTGGGGGTCTGCCATTGGTCGCCAATCTGCTTGAGCTCGTGGTCAGGCTGGGCCTGCAGTTCGGCCAGCGCTTGGGCGTAGTGGTTCATGCCGCCACCTCCGGGCTGGTGGGGTACCAGGCAAAGCCGTCTTCGGCTTGGCGGATGACTTTGCCGCACTTCATGGCGAGGTGGAACTCGGCGGTGGCGCCCTGGCTATCGCGCCAGCCCGGGAGCATGACCAGTTCGTCGGCGAGCATGACCATGGGCAGGCAGCAGGCCATGTACTCGGCTTGGTTCAGGCCCTCGGGGAGGGTGGCAGGGTTGAGCGGGATATGGCCGCGATCACGCTGGTGGTTGGCCTCGGCATGGAAGGCGGGGCGGTTGCAGTCAGGCAGGCCCGACATGGGGCCGGCGATGTAGATGCGCTTGTGGTGTTGCTGGTTAGACATGGTTTATCCCGTTCACTGGTGTGTCTGGGGTAAAAATACGATATGTATTCATGGTGGTCAATACGATTTGTATTTTTTGGTGTTTGGACATGAAAAAGCCCACCATGCTGGTGGGCTTAGCTGATCATTGGCTAACTGCAAAGCACCATCATGATTGAGCCCAGTGCGGCATCTGAGCCAGAAAATAACGCGGACGACCGTTACCAACTTGCGTTTTGGTGACGTCGATCTGCACGGCTTGGTGCAAATGGCTATTGATGGCGTCCACGTCTTGCACCCGTGGGGAGACTTTGCCACGGACAATCTGCCCATCGCCGACGAGTCTGAATTCAAAGCTGCGGCTGTTTGGCAACACGCCGACGAATTCGCCCTGTAACTGTTCCACGCTTTCGTGCAGGTTGTCTGCTTCCAGTCGCGCCAGACTACGGCTGACCTGCCCCACATCGGTAAAGCGGACACCCTGACCACCATATTGCAATGCACAGACAGCACCATTGTCTGCCAGCACTCTCAAGAAGTTACGCACCTTATCCAACGCACGCGGATCGGTCTCCGAGGCAATATCTGCAAGAGCATCGTCATCGCCCAAGGTGCTTTGCAGCAATGCCTGTGTACGCTCCAGCGCGATGGCTACTGGACTCGCATTCTCTAGCCCTAGCACCAGTTGCTCTGCGCTATGCTCTTCCAGTTCAAACCCGAATGAACCCACGGCGGTACTAGTGATCAGCAACTGGTTCTGATCCCGGTTGGGTATGCGGCCCATGGCTGCCAAGGGGGTGGTGAGCGAGGCGGCTATGGATGCTACCGCATCGGTAAAGCTGCTCACGGCCTTCATGCCAAAGTCGGCGAAGATACCATGGCTGCGGATCACGGGGACGCCGTCAAACGTCAGTTTGGCGCGGGCAAGCACTCGTTCATCTGCGGGCAGTGCCGCGAGCTGTGCCTCGACTGTGTGCAAGCGGGCTTCTTGACTCATTCGGGTCAGGCGTGCCGTGGTCGGCGTGTCAGCCAGCATCCGTTGCAGGAAAGTGCGCTCAGCCAGCAGGTGCTGGCGATCTTCGTTGTTCATGGCTGCACCTCCGGAGTATTGAGTTGGTTTAGTCTGGCACGAGCATCCGCATCGTAGGCGGGGTTCAGGTCGATTTGCAAATACCCTTTCCAAGCCTGATTGCGACGGTGTGACCACATGCTGTACCAGTATGCGCTTTGCTGGACGATGGCTTCGAGCGGCAAGAAATTGAGTTCGACGATATAACTATCCACCAGAAAGCTGGCCTTCGCGGTATCGTGATCCAGTATCTCAAGTTGTGCATCAGACGGGGCAAAGTCATCAGGGGTATGCAAGAAGGTCACCACGTCGATGTCTCTTGGTGGACGGCGCTCCAGGGTTTCCACCTGTTCTGTGAAGCTGCCATCCAGCCACTGAAAACCGTTGACCAGTCCCATGCCATGCAAGGCTGCGCGATAGTCCAGAAAGCCCAGCAGCACCTGGCGGCGCTCGGGCGATGTGGCAAAACGCATGATGACGTCCAGTAGCGCAACGTTATAAGGAGAGCGCTCGGGACTGATTGGGTTAGCCTGATTAATGGGGGGTAATAGGCCCACGGTGTTCCATTCAGGAATGGAAACAATTGTCATGCCATAACTCCTTACTCTACCCCGGCATATGCGGGTAGAAATACGATGTTGGTGATCTTCCAGCCAAACAACCCCTGCCTGCGAAGGATCCAGTCCTCTATATTGACACCGTCGTATTCGACATTGATCACAAATTTATCAAGGGACTCGTAGGACAGTGATGCATCAGCGAATGCCTTTCGGTTTGAAGAGGTAGCGTTACCCGAGCTTTGAATTGAACTCTGCCTAGGCTCCAGAGCAGGTTTTTCGCTGGATATCAATTCAACTATCCGAGCCGGTGTCACGTAGGCATCGACCATCTGTTCCACCATCCTACCGCCAAGCGCTGCACCTGCTTTTGCAAATGGGTTATTTTTCATTTCTTCATTTTCGGCCATATCTTTTTCCAGCATGGCAGTTATCTGGCCTTTGTAGCTCTGGCGGAGGCTAGGAAAATCAATATATTCAGACAGTGTGGTCGCGTCATTATTCTCTGCGGCAGATTTAATTTGATAAACGGTTATATAGGGTGATGCGAACATGTATGCGGCAAAGAGCCCTGCTGCGACCCCAAGTGCTAATTTACCTTTGCTCATAATTTTTTGCCTCACTACCGCCGTTTTCTGCGCCTGCGGTGTTCCACCATGGTGCCGATGATCTGGATATGCTGGCGATCGGAGCGCATGGTGGGGTAGTCGTCATTGAGAGGTGCCAGCTCGAAAATCTCCTGGCCATCTTCGCCGTAACCCCGGGGGCGGTACTTCTTGAAGGTGGCTTCTTCTTCGCCGTTCTTGGCGACCACGAAATCCCCCGGGTGGAGTGGCTCGTCCGGGTCGATCAGCACCAGGTCTCCTTCGGTAAATTCCGGCTCCATAGAATTGCCCCTGATCACGATAGCGAAGGCACGCTGGCCCAAGTCCAGATCGGTGGTGACATAGGCCATGTTGCCATCACACTCGCGGATCTCGCTGGTTTCAGTCCAGACCCCGGCCTGCACATAGGTGATCACCGGGATCCGGTGAATATCCGGCGGGGCGAGCTCCATATTCGGTTCGTCGCTGACGATGCTGCCATCTACCCCGATATTGATGCTCTTGAGATCCAGGGCGCCCATTATATCGAGGATTACATCCATCGCTGGTTCGCGACGCTTGTTCAACCAATGCCCAATCGCACCCTGAGTCACCCCCAGCTTTTCAGCTAGTTGCTCCTGAGTGATGCCGAGCTTTTTCATCCGGCTCTTGGCCAGGCTGTGCCATGTATCTTTTTCCATGCTGAAAATATTACGTTGCGTATTGTTTTTCTCAACGCACAAATTGTTATGGCTGCAAATCGTGTTATAGTACATATCGTATTAATTAACCCCAGAGAGAATGGAGTTGTCGATGAACAACATCAAGGAACTGCGCGATCAGGTGGGCAAGACGCAGTCTGATTTGGCCGCTGAGCTAGGAATCACTCAGGGGGCGGTTGCTCACTACGAGAAGAGCCGTCGCAAACCCGGGTTGGACACCTGTAGAAAGATTGCTGCTGCCATTAGTCGTTGGGGGATTCAGTGCTCTATCAATGATGTTTTCCCCCCTGAGAAGTGATGAGAACCATCATGACAAAACCCACCAGAACAACCACGAGAGTGAAGCGGGATCACTCCCACCTTTCTGACCCTATTGACGCCGCTTATCAGTTGAGCCGCAGCTACAACGTCACCGAGCTGGCAAGACTGATGGGCAACAAGCGCCCGACCACCCTGAACAACAAGTTCAATCCGCAGTGTGAAGACCACCACTTGTATCTGTCTGAGGCGATCGCCGTGACCGAGCTGACCGGTGACAACGCCATTCTGCAAGCCTGGGCGCTGTCTCGTGGCCAAGTGCTGGTGGCCCTGCCGGATACCACGGTGACCGAGGAAGAGCTGGCTGACCAGGTGATGACGGTCACCTCTGTGGTGGGGGCGGTGTTCGGTGAGCTGCATCTGGCGCGTCAGGATGGGGTGATTGACCCGATCGAGCGGCAGGCGATCACGGCGGCGGTGCATCGCGCCATCAGGGAGCTGTTGAGTTTGGAAGAGTCAGTGGCAAGTCAGGTTCGTCCGTTGCCAGTGGCTGTGCAAGGAGGAGCGAAGTGATGAACGTCGTTGAAATGAATCGGGCCCGCGCTGCGGTAACAGCCGGACCCACGGTCGATTTCACTGGAGAAAACAACATGGATAAGCGTATCGAAGCTGGCGACAAAGCGCAAGGCAAGCGGCGCAACGTGATCCCGGCTGTGATCCCGCGTCTGGTGGAGAGTCAGGGCCAGTCCTATCTGGTCTATGGCGGTCTGCTGCGCGGCATCAAGATCCCGGCAACCAAAGAGCAGGCCAAGCGTCACCTGAACTGCCTGATGCAGCACCTGCAGGAGGTGGCTCATGGGTAACCTTGCCACCGTTATTCAATTCCCAGCCCATAGCGCACCAGCGAAGCCACAGGAGGTCATGGTGGCAGATTGTGATGATGGTTACACCAGACTGGCGAACGACCTGCTCGACGCGCTGATTGAGGCTGACCTGACCAAGCACCAGTACAAGGTGGCCCTGGCTGTCATCCGCAAGACCTACGGCTTCAACAAGTCTATGGACTGGATGACCAACGAGCAGATTGCCGAGGCGACCAATATCCCTGCCACTCGGGTAAGCACTGCCAAGAATGAGCTGTTGCGCATGGGTGTGCTCATCAGTCGTGGCCGTAAAACTGGCCCGAACAAGGTCATTTCTGAGTGGCAAACTCACATTCCCCAAAATGGGGAAACATTCCACAAAACAGGGAAGGAAAGTTTCCCCAAAACAGGGAAGGCATCTTCCCCGAAACAGGGATACACAAAAGACACTATTCAAAAGACAAGAAAGACAAAAGATCAAAACACTAGCGCCGAGCCCGCTATCGCGGCCTCCACGCCGGTGGTGATTGAATCTGTTTCTGCTGAGCCTGTTTCTGCTGAGCCTGTTTTACTGCCAGCCAAGCTGTCAGCACAGCAGGAGCCTGTGGTGATCACCATGCCGCTAAACAGCGGGGAGCATCAGGTCACCGAATCGTTCGCTGCCCAGATGCAAGCCCTGTATCCGGCGGTGGATGTGGCTCAAGAGCTGCGCACCATGACTGGCTGGCTGATTGCCAACCCCACCAAGCGCAAGACCAAGACCGGCATCAACCGGTTTATCAACGCCTGGCTGTCGAAGTGCCAAGACCGTGGTGGCAGCAATGGTCTGCAGGGCTTCACTCCGCGCCGCAATGATCACACCGACCTGACCCAGACCATGACGGCCGCTGAGCTCAATCAGCGCATGCAGGAGGGTTTCTGATGACCATGAAACCACTCAGTGCCGTGCTGCTCGAGATCGCCACTGTGCCGACCGTGGAGACCATCACCCAGCAGCAGCGCCCGCTGACCGATCGGGATTCCAAGATGGTTGCCACCCTGTTCGAGCAGCTCAAAGCGGTGTTCCCGGCATGGAAACAGGCATTCCCCACTGACGACCATCAGCGCCGCGCGCTGGCCGAGTGGACCCGCGCCCTGGTCGATGCCGGTTGCACCAGCCGCGAGCAGCTGCAGCTGGGGATGCGGATGGCCCGTAGCCACGGCGGGGACTTCTTCCCGAGCACCAGCAAGTTCATCAAGTGGTGTGAGGTAACGCCGGAGTCACTCGGCCTGCCCACGCTGGATAGCGCGCTGGTTGAGGTTCGCACCCGCCGTTACACCCATCCCGCCGTTGAGCTGGCCGCCAAGGCGACCAGCTGGGAGCGCCAGACATTGAGCGCAGACGCTTACCGCGCCGTGTTCGATCAGGCCTATGCCCAGCTGGTGCGCCGGATGATGGCCGGTGAAGACCTGAACGCCGAGGTGATGAAGGGGCTGCCAACCCGGGCGCAGATCCAGCACAGCCCTGAGTTTTACCAGCAGGCAGGCCAGCGCGCCGTGGCAAACCTGAAAAAGCTGTTCAAGCGGGGAGGTGAGCATGGTGGCCAATAAACACGAGCTGATCGCCAATGCGGCGATGGCTCAGCTGCACAAGATGTGGCCCTGCACCTTCGATATCGAGATCCCTGAGGCGCCCGCCGGCTGGAGCTGGACGATGGCGCAGAAAGCGGGGGAGTTCGAGCCGGTGCCGGCCCGCATCGGTGAAGGTGACGATTTCGAGTTGTCATCGGTCGAGGTGATCACCAAGGACGCAGTGGCGCTGCAGGCCTCGCTGCTCAGAGCAAACATCAGTTGTCTGGGGGTGCAGTGATGGCAGTGACATTCAGTGAAGCTTGCGAGCGGGATATCAAGGCCGCCAAGCATGTGCGGGTGGCTGTGTACCCCGAGGTGAAGGATTGGCTGCCGGTACAGGTGCGCCTTGAGGTGTCGGATTGTCCGCGCCAGCTGGGGGCTACCTCTGCCGCCCACCGTGCCGGGCACTACCTGGTGCAGGATGCCGATCTCGGCGAAGTCATGGCGGCGGTAAACGCCCTGCGCGGCCAGCAACAGCGGCCAGCCACGCTGGAGATGATCCCATGCGCGATTTCATGAGGGGTACCCTGATGGTGGTGGTGCTGGTGGGGTTAGCGGTGTATCTGGCCGCGAATGTGTCGATGGGGGTGAGGTGATGGAACTGATGATGCGGGGGGCAACCCCTTTGACGATGACCAGCGTGGAGATCGCCGAGCTGACCGGAAAGCGCCACGACAACGTGATGGCCGATATCCGCAAGATGCTGGTGGAAATTCAATCTCCTGAGAAGTCAGGCGATTACCAGGATGGCCGTGGTCGCACCCAGCCGTGCCTGTTGCTGGACAAGGACGAGACCCTTTGTCTGGTGGCCGGTTACAGCGCCCAGTTGCGGATCCGGATTATTCGCCGCTGGCAGGAGCTGGAGCAGCAAGCCCACCAGCCCGCGATGATGATCCCCCAGACCCTGCCGGAGGCACTGCGCCTTGCTGCCGAGCTGGCCGAGCAGAAGATGGCGCTGGAACAGAAGGTGGCGATGGATGCCCCGGCGGTGGAGTTCGCCAAGCAGATCGCCAGTGTGGAGAAGGGGATCACCTTGTCGGCGTTCGCCAAGACGGTGGGCCTTGGCCCCAATACCCTGTTCACCCTGCTGAGGGAACGCAAGATCTTGATGAGTTGCCGCGGGGAGCGCTGGAACCTGCCGATGCAGGAGTATGTGGACCGCGGGCTGTTCGCGACCCGGGAGAGCTCGTTTGACAGCAACGGCGAGCGGCGGATCAGCTTCACCCCCCTGATCACCGGCAAGGGCCAGCAGTGGCTGGTGGAGCGACTGATCCGTGACGGCATCCTGCGTGGGGTGGCGGCATGAGTCACAACCTGGCCCTGTTGCCATCAGCTGAACGGCAGCGCATCGAGTTGATCAAGCAGGCGCACCTGCTGGTGTGGCGCCGTCGCCGCAACGAGATCGGGCGTGAGGTCGTGGTGGCCGCCATCGATGAGGTGGATGAAGAGCACCGTGAGTGGTTTCGCCAACAGTTGAACGCGATCAGGGGGCAAGCGTGAGCGCAGGTAACGCCGTGTTTGTCGAAGCGCTGGGGCTGGCCCTGGTGCCGCTGGGCGACAGCCTGCCGGCGGTGAGGCGCCAACTGGCTGGCAAGCCGGTGCGTCTGGTGAGCGATCAGGGGGCTGACCTGCTGGCCCAGTTCTCTGAGTTGGTGTCGGCCCTGGCCTGCGCCGCGGTGGTCAATGCCGCCGGTGGGGAGCTGCTGACCGCCAATGCCACTGCTTGCGTGATAGCCGATGGCTGCATTGGGGAAACCGTCACCGCAGAGGTGGAGGGGGTCCATCTGCCTTTGTGCTGGCATCACGACAACGAGCACCGCAATGGGCAGTTACCGATCCGCCTCGCCGATGTGGCCGGGTGGCTGGCGCAGCTTGTGCTGCAGCGGGTCGCTGGCTGGTGTGGGGTGGCCGCTGCTGACCTGACTGCCCGGGATCTGTGCTGGTGGGCGACCGTCTATAAGGTGCTGCCTTCATTGCCGGATCCGCTGCTGCGCTCTGCCTGTCGCCTGGCACCCATCGAACCGGATCGGAAGTGGTCGCCCCGTGGTAACCGGGAGACCGATGCTCGCTATCGTGATCATCACCTTGAGGTGGCAGAGCGCGATCCACTGGCCGATCTGCGGGCTCGCATCAATGCCAAACCGGCCATTCGCCAGATTGATCCTGAGCCTGCGGCCTTGCATTTAGGCAAGCCCAAACGACAGCGCTGGGAGTGTGCGGCCTACTTGGCTTTTGTTCGACAGTTGCCCTGTGTGGTGACGGGCCAGCGCGAGGGCATCGAGGCGCACCACGTTGTGGGTCACGGGATGAGTGTGATGGGCAGCAAGGCGCATGACCTGATGTCGTTCCCACTCGCCCACCAGCCACACATGGAGTTGCACCGGATCGGGTGGAAGGCTTGGGAGGCCAAGCACGGTTCGCAGTTGGAGCACGTTATCAACACACTGGAGCTGGCTTGCTCCTTGGGAGTGTTCAATGCCAAAAGCTGATTCATGGACAGTGACCCTGCCATGGCCCCCTTCAACCAACCTGATCTGGCGCAATGTGGCCGTGAGCGGTAAGCCCAGAACCCTGCTGAGCCAGGAGGGGAGGGTTTATCGCAAGGCTGCGGCCGATGCCTGCCTGGTTGCCAAGCTGGCCGGCAAGCAGATTCCCGATCGGCTGGCCTTGCGGCTGGTGGTGCAGGCCCCTGACCGGCGAGCCCGGGATCTGGATAACACGGTGAAGGCGGTGCAAGACGCCCTGACCCACGCCGGGGTGTGGCTGGACGATAGCCAGATCGACCGGCTGCTGGTGGAGCGCGGGCCGGTAGTGAAAGGGGGAATGGTGTCGGTAACTGTGGAGGTGATGAGTGCGCTTTGAATATGCAATTACCGTAGGGGATCCGCGTTCTGTGATGCTGCAGGCCTATCAGGCCCAGTCAACGGGGCGTTCTCATCTGACAAAGAGTGATGTGATGACGGCATTGGGAATGGTTCAGAAGCACAATGGTGCCGGCATGGCGCTGGTGATGGCGCGTTACTGCAAAGACCTAGTGGATGCCAAGAAGGCCCTGCTAGCTGTGCAAGCCGAGTGCACCAAGATTGCCCCCCGCTATGTGGGGGCCAACAAGGAACGTGGCCATGGCATGGCCTTGCGCCGGGTGGCCGAGCTGGCCCTGGAACACTACTGCCGCACTGCTGACACTCCTGGGGCTTCCTGTCACCCGCAGTTCTGCCGGGGGCGGGGAGTGATCCGCGACCTGGAACTGAGCCGCCTGCACGGCAAGGCGATTGATAAGGTGTGCCCACGCTGTGGTGGTACCGGGCTACGCCCCATCCCGGGTACTCAGATCAGACGCGCCATTGAACCGTTGGCTGGTGGACTGACCCGTGGGCAATGGGAGCTGGGCTGGTATCCGCTCTATCTGGCCGTGCTGGATTGGTGCCACCAGCAGGAGTCAGCGGCGCAGACGCGCTATTGGTATACGACGCGGTAAGTCACTTGCCCCTAGAACCCCGCTTCGGCGGGGTTGTTGCTTGTGCAGGTGAGGGTGGCTTGACGGCCACCTGCAATTTTGTGTAGGCTGATTGCCAACGATGGAAGACTGCACCCGAAAGGTTGCGGTTTTTTTTGTTTCTTGCTCTCAAACCTCGGCTAAGCCGGGGTTTTTTCGTTTCTGGGGTGGATTCATGAATCAAGGCCATGAGCAGATCGCTACCACTGTGGCCGGTGAAACTGCGAAATCTGCCCCTCCTGTAGCGGTGGTGAGTATGTCGTGGGCTGGTGTCTCTTTGAATGACTGGGTGCTGATCGCGACGCTTGTGTGGCTTTCGGTTCAGATCGGCTGGTTTATCTGGTCGAACATCATCAAGCCACGCGCCAAGCAGGTGGGGTAGGCATGACAAAAGTACGAATTGCCATAGCGGCGCTCACTCTCAGTGCTGCCGGCTTTGTGGGGATCCTGAATCGGGAGGGGTTTGAGCCGACGGCTTACCCCGACCCCGTACACGGTACCAAGCTCCCCACTATCGGCTTTGGGAGCACCGAAGGGGTCAAGATGGGTGACACCATCACGCCCGTCGCCGCGGTGAACAGGAGCCTTCGGGAGGTGCGGGTGTTCGAGAATGCCCTCAAGGCCTGCATCAAGGTGCCACTCCACCAGTATGAGTTCGACGCCTATGTCGAGCTCTCCCACAACATCGGTCCCGGCGCCTTCTGCCGATCCACCATCGTGAAGCGCCTGAACGCTGGCGACTACCCCGGGGCCTGCGAGGCGATCCTGCTATTCAAGCGTTCCGGCAACCAGGACTGCTCGGTACCGGGGAACCGGGTATGCCCCGGGCTCTGGAAAGACCGGCTGCGCCTCAATGCGAAGTGCAAGGGGGTGTGATGGGAGTGACTCAGCAGAGCAAGGTGCTGCCGTTCCTGGCCGGTGCCTTGGTGATAGCCGCCCTGGCCGGCGGTGGGGTGGCGCTCTATCGCTCCGGTCATGCTGCTGGGGAGGAGGGGGAGCGCAAGACCTGGCAGGCAAAGTGGAATGAAGAGGCTGCCCGCCTTGCCACAGCCAGAACTAAGGCTGAGCTGAAGGCTCGGGAGGAAGAACTGCGCCGCCAGGCAGAAATCGATGAGGTAAGAGAGCATGCGCAAGAACAAATCGCCCAAGCACAAGCTGATGCCGATGCTGCTAGCCTTGAGTCTGGCCGGCTGCGCGAGCAAGCCCGCCGCCTGGCAGCCCGAGCAAGTCAGTGCGCCAGCAATCCCGGGGCTGCCCAAGGAGGCCCGGCAGCCGGACATCCTGCCATGGTGCTCGCCGACCTGCTCAGCCGGGCTGACGAGAGAGCGGGTGAGCTGGCAGCAGCGTATGACCGAGCTCGAGCGTCAGGATTGGCCTGTGAAAGAGCCTATCTCTCATTGACTCAACCCCGTTAACCCAACTACCGCAATACCCCACCCCCCAGGTCAAAGGTACTCCCCCCAGCCCCCCGGCCTTACGGGTCGGACGGGGCGCGGATTTTCACTACATATGAAACCCCAAAAAGCGAGGTTGTTGTTTCAATGTCAGAGCCATCAGACAAGGGGCTCGCAAAGCCAGGGTGGCTCAATAAGTCCGACATGGCCGCCAGCCTTGGCATATCAGTTCAAGCCTTTGATAAATGGGGGGTTAAGCCGGTCAAGAAGATTGGCCGCAATGTCTATTTTGATGTGCGCTCGGTTGTGGATAACCGACTAGAGAATGTGATCCAGAAACACCAACCAACGGATCCGCAATACATGGGTGAGGATCAACTGGACTTCCAGCGGTGGCGACTCACCAAGGAGCAGGCCGACAAGGCCGAGCGCGAGAACAAAATCGCTGAGCGCCACCAGGTGCCAACCGAATTTGCCACCTTCGCCTTAACGCGCATTGCCGCCAAGGTCAGCAGTCTGCTCGACACCGTTCCACTCACCATGCGCCGCCGTTACCCCGAATTGCAGACCAAGCACATCGAGGGGATCCAGCGTGAACTGGTCATAGCCAGCAACGAGGCGGCATCCCTGGGTGATCTGCTGCCGGAGTTACTGGATGAATATATCGACAGCACAAGTAAGTAGCCTGGCGGCTGCCGTCACACTTGGTCTGTCGGCCCTGCTCCGCCCGCCGGTTCAGACTGCCGCTGAGTGGATGGATGAGCATTACTATCTGCCGGTTGAGTCCTCCTATCAGGAGGGCCGCTGGAAGTCGCTGCCGTTTCAGGTGGCCATCATCAACGCGATGGCCAACGACGATATCCGCGAGGTCAACTTCGTCAAGTCGGCGCGGGTGGGGTACACCAAGATGCTGCTTGGCGTCGCCGCCTACTTGCTGGAGCACAAGAAGCGCAACGGCCTGATCTGGCAGCCGACCGATGGCGATGCCGAGCTGTTCGTCAAAAAGCACGTTGAACCCATGATCCGGGATGTGCCGAAAATTCGGGCGCTCGCCCCTTGGTATGGCAAGAAGCATCGGGACAACACCCTGGAGCTAAAGCGCTTCGCCAACGGTCGGGGACTTGAGCTGCGGGGAGGGAAGGCCGCCAAGAACTACCGGGAGGCGTCGCCTGACTTCGGGATCTATGACGAGCTGGCCGCCTTTGATGATGACATCGAGAAGGAGGGCTCGCCCACCTTCCTGGGTGATAAGCGGATGGAGGGTTCGACCCATCCCAAGTCGATCCGTGGTTCAACTCCCAAGATTGCAGGCCAGTGCCAGATAGAGCGGGCGGCGAGTGAATCGCCACACCTGATGCGCTATCACATCAAGTGCCCTCATTGCGAGGCCGAGCAGTACCTCAAATGGGGCGGCCCGGATGCCGAGTTTGGCATCAAGTGGGATGGCACCAACCACCACTCGGCGTTCTATCTCTGCGAGGCAAATGGCTGCGCCATTCGCCAGCATGAGATGGATTACGAGACGGTGGAACGCTGGATCTGCGAGCGCACCGGCATCTGGACGCGGGACTCCATCGACTGGTTCGACAGTGATGACCAACCGATCCCTCCTCCCGAGTCGGTGACCTTCCATATCTGGACGGCCTACAGCCCGCTGACGACATGGGTGCGGATTGTCTCTGACTTCCTCAAAGCGAAGGATGACCAGGGCAAGCTAAAGACCTTCGTCAACACCACGCTGGGCGAGACCTGGGAAGAGGAGACCGGTGAGAAACTGGAGTGGGAGGCGCTTGCCGCCCGCCGCGAGGTATGGCCGCACCCCGTCCCTGATGGGGTGCTCTATATCACTGTCGGGGCTGATACCCAGGATGACCGTTTCGAGTTCGAGATCACCGGCTGGGGCGTGGGGGAGGAGCATTGGGTGCTCGACTACCAGCGCCTGTACGGCAACCTCGGGCACACCGAGATCTGGGATCGACTGCACGAGCAGTTCTCGCGCCAGTTTATCAAGGCCAACGGTGAGGTGATGGATATCGGCCTGGTGCTGATTGACTCGGGTGGTCACTACACCGATGAGGTCTATCAGTTCTGTCGCCGCAACCCGCGCAAATATATCCCTATCAAGGGGGCCACGGTGATGGGCAAACCCATCATCACCTTCCCGCGCAAGAAGAACCGGCAGGGTGTTTACCTGTCGGAGGTCGGCACCGACACCGCCAAGGACGTGCTCTATGCCCGTCTGGCTGATTTGCCTCCATCGCTATCGGGTGCGCTGCCTGGTTATCGGCATCACCCTGTCGCCGAGTGGGCAGATGAACCCTATTTCAAAGGACTGACCTGTGAGCGCAAACGGGTTGAGTTTATCAAGGGCCGCCGAGTGTATCGCTGGGTTAACCCCTCCGGCGCTCGCAACGAGCCCACCGACTGCGCTGTTTACTCCCTGGCCGCCGTGCGCCTTGGCGTCCAGCACAAAGGCTGGCGCCTGGTCGCTAGGCATCAGCCAACCACCATCAACCACACCGAGCCAGCATCCCGTCAGCAGCCCAGGCAGGCGGCGACAGGTAACACCTGGCTTGGCACGAAACCAGGAGGCTGGCTGTGAAGCTGTGCGATATCGACACCATGATCGAGCTGTACCTGCAGGCCGAGCGCGATGTGCTGGCCGGCAAACAGGTAACGTTCCAGGGCCGTACTGTGACCTCTGAAAACCTCAACGAGATCCGCTCTGGCCGGCGAGAGTGGGAGCAGCGCCGCGCCAGCGCGGCCAATCCTGTCCGTCAGCCCTATGCCGCCGCGAGGTTCACATGAGGGCCATTGATAAGTTGGTCGGGTTTATCTCACCCGGCTGGGCGGCCAACCGGATGCGCGACCGATTGCGAATGATGGCCTATGAGGCAGCGATGCCGTCCAGAACCCATCAGGCCAAGCGGGAACGGCGTGGCGCCAACGTGGCCACCCAGCAATCGGCGATCAGCTTGCGCGAGCAGGCCAGAGCTTTGGACGAAAACCACGACATAGTGATCGGCCTCCTCGACAAGATGGAGGAGCGGATTGTCGGCGGCAAAGGTATTCAGATCGAGCCGCAGCCCCGTTCTGTCGATGGCCAGCTGCTGGATGATCTGGCCAAGGATATCCGCCGGCGCTGGGCGACCTGGTCGCTCAAACCTGAAACCACCGGCACATTCACCCGCCCCGCGATGGATCGGCTGGTCTGTCGTACCTGGTTGCGGGATGGTGAGGTGTTTGGCCGCCGCCTGCTCGGCACCATCAAGGGCTATCAGCATCACTCGGATACGCCATTTTCAGTGGAGGTGCTGGAGCCTGACTTTGTACCGTTCGACATGAACAGCGTGGCGGATGGGGTAAGGCAGGGCATCAAGGTCGATACCTGGCGCCGTCCGAAATCCTACTTTGTGATGTACGATCACCCCGGAGAGATGCAGGGCTATCGCTATCGCACCAAGGAGATCGACGCCAGCGAGATGTATCACCTGGCGCTGCGCAAGCGGATCCATCAACTGCGCGGGGTTTCGCTGCTGCACGGGGTCATCACCCGACTGGCTGATCTCAAGTCGGTGGAGGAGGCCGAGCGCGTAGCCGCCAGGATAAGCGCTTCGCTCGCCTTCTTCATCAAGAAAGAGGACCCGCAGGGATATCAGCCTCCGCCAGATGGTTCGCCGGCTCAAGCGCAGCGAATGATCGACATCACGCCGGGCATGACCTTTGACGACCTGCGCCCCGGCGAGGATGTCGGGGTTATCCAGTCCAACCGGCCAAACACCGCACTGAATATCTGGCGAGCTGGCCAGCTGCGCTCATCGTGTGCCGGCACCCGCAGCCAATATTCGAGCGTGGCCCGTGACTATGACGGCACCTATTCCGCCCAGCGCCAGGAGCTGGTCGAGGGGTGGGAAGGTTTCGCCGTGCTACAGGATGAGTTTGTGGCCAACTGGTCGCGCCCTGTTTTTCGGGACTGGCTGCTTGCCGAAACCCTGCGCAGCAAAGACCCGCTCAAGTTGCCCCCCGAGCTGGATATGAAAACCCTGTTCGATGCCATCTATCTGGCACCTGTCATGCCCTGGATTGACCCTGAGCGTGAGGCCAACGGCTGGAACAAGGTTATTCGAGGTGGTGCCGGTACTGAAACCGAGTGGATCCGGGCTCGCAACAAAAACCCTGACGAGGTACGAGCCCAGCGGGTTTCCGAACTGGAATGGGCAGAGCAAAACAACATTGTCACCGATACCAACCCAGCCAATGACCCAGGAGCACAACCCCGTGAAAAAGCACCACCTGACGGCGGCGATCCAGAACGCGCTGATGCCAGCGCGAGCGGAGGCCGCCAGCGACCAACCCGCCGCCGATAACCAGAGCACCCGCAGCTGGTACACCATCAGCGCCCTGGCCGGCTCAGAGCCCGCAGTCGAGATCTACATCTATGACGTGATCGGCTACTGGGGCATATCGGCCCAGCAATTCATCTCGGATTGCAGGGCCGCCGGGGTGTTTAGTGCCAAGCAAATCAATCTGCACATTCACAGCCCAGGCGGCGATGTGATGGACGGGTTTGCCATCTACAACACCCTGGCCCGCCTCACCTGCAAGATCGACATCTGGAACGATGGCCTGGCGGCCAGTATGGCCTCGGTCATCCTCTGCCTGCCCAATGCCACCGTGCATATGCCGAGCAACGCCTGGGTGATGATCCACAAGCCATGGTCTGGCACGGTCGGCAACGCTGACGATTTGCGAGATACAGCCGACTGGCTCGACCGCAACGAGGCGCTGTTGCTCAACGCCTACGAGAAGAAAACCGGCAAGCCCCGCGAGGAGCTGGCCGCGCTACTGTCGGCAGATACCTGGCTCGATGGCCACCAAGCCAAAGAAATGGGCTTTGTCGATGTCCTGGAAGAGCCGATCTCGGCTGCCGCCTACGTTAACGAGAACAAGATGAAAGACTTTAACAATATGCCCACTCCGGCCCGAGCGATGTTCGGTGCCAACGCGAACGCCGGCGCAGCAGCACCCGCACCGGCAGATCGCGCACCCGCAGCTCAAGCTCAGCAGCCGGCGCCTGCTGGTGAGGATCCTGTCGCAGCCTTCAAGCTCAAGGAGCAGGCCCGCCGCAACGACATTCAGGATCTGTTCGCCCTGACCGGTGGGCGCTTCCCGGAGCTGATGGCCGACTGTCTGGGGGACATGGAGATTTCCGCCTCTGCAGCCAAAGAGAAGCTGAAAGCGGCGCTCGGCACCAATGCCAGCGCCACCGGCCCGCTGGGTTCTACTGCTCACATCCATGCCGGTAACGGCAACCTGATCGGCGACTCTGTTCGCGGTTCTCTGATGGCCCGCTGTGGTCATGCGGAGAAGGAGCGTGACAACCGCTATGACGGTTTCAGCCTGCGCGAGCTGGCGCGGGCATCACTGGAAGGTCGCGGGGTATCCACCTCCGGCATGAGCCCGATGAACTATGTCGGCATGGCCTTCACCCACACCAGTTCCGACTTTGGCAAGATCCTGATGGATGTCTCCAACAAGTCAGTGCTGGAAGGTTGGGAATCCGCCAACGAGACCTTCGAGAAGTGGACGCGCAAGGGCACCTTGTCCGACTTCAAGGTAGCCCAGCGTGTCGGCTTGGGTGATATCGCTAGCCTGCGCAAAGTGCGCGAGGGTGCTGAGTACAAGCACATCACCCTGAACGACACCGGTGCCACCATCCAGCTGGCGACCTACGGCGAGCTGTTCTGCATCACCCGCCAGGCGATCATCAACGATGACCTCGACCTGCTGACCCGCATCCCGAAACTGATGGGGGCGGCGGCGCGTGGCACCATCGCAGATCTGGTCTATGCCGTGTTGACCCAGAACATCAAGATGCCGGACAACAAGCAGTTGTTCCACGCCGATCACCACAACCTGCTGAGCGGCGCAGACTCTGCCATGAGCATCAAGGCACTCTCTGCTGCCAAGGCGCTGATGCGCAGCCAGAAGGCGGCCGCAGAAGGTGGCAAGGGTCGCGCTCTCAACATCCGCCCGGGCTTTGTTCTGGTGCCGATTGAGCTGGAAGATACCGCGCTCCAGCTGATCAACAGCACCTCCGTCCCCGGTGCCGATGCCAACTCCGGCATCAGCAACCCGCTCAAGGGCTTCGCCGAGGTGATCGGTGAGCCGCGCCTCTCCGATAGCGATGTGGCCCAGTGGTTCCTGGCTGCGCAGGGTGGCGACACGGTTGAGGTTGCCTATCTGGACGGCATGGATGCGCCCTGGATTGAGCAGCAGGAAGGCTTCACCGTTGACGGCGTGACCACCAAGGTTCGCATCGATGCGGGGGTTTCTGCCCTCGACCATCGCGGCCTTGTCAAGGCTGCCGGCAAGTAATCGGAACGGCCCGCAACATGGCGGGCCATCTTTTGGCAAACAAACAGGAACAGCAACATGGCAAAGAATTTCGTTTGTACCGGCACCCAGCTGGCGTTTGCAGCCCCGGCCGGTGGTGTGGTTGCCGGCAAGCCTATCAAGATGGGCGCACTGACCGTTGTCCCACTGGAGACCGCCGCCGCTGGCACCGAGTTTACCGGCGCCCTGTCCGGTGTCTGGTCTCTCCCATGCGACACCGCATTGGCTATCGGTGCGGCCGTCAAGTGGGATGGTGCCAAGCTGGTCGCGGACACCACCAAGGACGCGGACGACTTCGGCAAGCTGGTTAGCAGCGGCGCCAGCGGTTACGCCGACGCGCTGATCGTCCAGTAATGGTGACCGGCTCCCGCTGGCAGCGGGCGGTCAGTCGCCTCAACGTGGCCGTTGATCAAGCCATGGGTATCGATGCCGTTGTCGCCGGTCAGCCGTTGACCGTGATCTATGACGAACAGCCTGATGCATTTGCCCAGGTGGCGACAGTGCTGCGCGAGCTCGCTGTGAGCAGTCCGCCGCCCGGGGTGCGTTTTCGTAATGGTGACAAGGTAGAGGTGCCAAGCCTTGGCCTGGTGACCACTGTCAGAGACGTGCCATACATGCGGGCTGGCCAGTTGATCATCCCCATCAAGTGAGGAAGCCATGCCCATCAAGCAAGACTTGGACAAGGCGCTGGCGAACCTGAATCTGCTGCCGACCAAGCTGGTGCCGAAGGCGAGTGCCCAAGCGGTCAACCGGGTGGCGGCTGGCGCGTCCAGTCGGGCTATCCGGCTGACCGCCAAGGATAGCCGCGTGCAGGTGCCCGCCAAGTTGCTGCGCCCTCGGGTGAAGATCTTCAAGGCGTCTCAGCAGAAGCCATCAGCCACGATCCGGGTGCGCCGCCGCCCTATCCCCTTGATCAAGGTAGGGGCCGTCCAGCAGCGCCTGGTGCGCTATCGACACACCGCCTTCACGGGGATTGGGGACATGCAGGTCGGTCGTCATCGTGTGCCTGGTGGCTTCATCGCTGACGGTGGCCAAGGCTTTGGCGAATACCGCCGGGGAGGTGGCTATGCGGCCACCAAGCTCAAGAGCTGGCAGATCTTGCGCCGGGTCGGCAAAGGCCGTCATGCCCTGGAGGTGATGCGGATCCCGCTGGTGACCCCGATCACCGAGCACTATGAACGGGAATCAAAAGCAGGGATGGCCCGTGACATGCCCCGCGAAATGCAGCGGGCGCTGTTGCGTCAGCTTCAGTTAACATTCAAGTGACAATACAAACAGTAATGTGGCCTGCGAATGGGATTACTTACTTTCCCCTATTACCCATTGAATATCTTTAGTTCCAAACGGTATCCTGTCTCTCTTTAAAATAAGGGGGGTAAAATGAATAAATGGATCCTAGGTGCTGTCGCGGCCGTCAGTTTGACAGGGTGCGTTAGTGCTCCCGCTGATAAACCTGTCAACCCAGCGGACACTGAATTTGCTCAAGTCTATGACGCGCCTGGTATGTCTAAGGGCCAGATTTATGAAGGGACTCTTAAATGGATCGCGGAGAATTTCAAGTCAGCGAAATCTGTAATTGAGTATCAAAATGCCAACGATGGAGTGCTGATAGGGAATGGGATGCTTAACTACCCCTGCAACAGTTTTGATTGCATAGGCAAAGCAGCATGGAAGGTTAAGTTCACCATGAAAGTGGAAACGAAAGACGGTAAGTTCAAAACCGATTTCAAAAATCTGCTCCTCGACATTCCTGCTGTGGTCAATCAATTTGGCTCATATCCAGCAATGGAAACGCCCATACAGACTCAAGGGGATTTGGATGCAGTGAAACCCAAACTTCTTGAATTTGGCAATCAGATAAAAAGTAGCCTCACTACAGACAATCCTGACTGGTAATAATCAACCATCAACCCCGCTCAGGCGGGGTTTTTTATTGGACCCACTATGACAATTCGAACCGACATCCGGGCGGCCCTGGCCGAACGGGTGCGAACCTGTGTGCCCGATCTTCGTGAGGTGTACCCCTCCCGCCCGGTAGACGTCGCCGAAGAAGACCTGCCCATGGCGTTCTGCTACTTCCTGGAAGGGGGCGATGGTGAGTTCTCCCTGGATGGGGAGAGCGAGCAGGCCCTGCTGATGGTCTCCCTCTATGTGGCCGAAACCAATCAGGCAGACGCCGATCTTGACGAGCTGGCTGAGAAGCTGGCGCCGCTGGCTGGGGACGCCCTCGGTGGGCTGCTGCTCGAAGGGCTGGCCTCGGCGGGCTGGCAATACGGGGCAGATGATCGGGGCACCGGCCTGGCTTCTCTGACCCTCAATTTTAACGCGACCTGGAGCAAACCCTGATGACAACTGATGCAACCAAGCCGGTGAAGGGCGCCGGTACTCAATTTTTCATGGCGGCCGCTGCTGGCACCGAGAAGCCTGACCCCACCACCGGCAATGCGGTTATCCGTCTGGCTGATGTCAAAGAGCTGACGCCGCCCGAGATGAGCGCCGAAGAGCAAGAAGATGCGTACCTGGACGCACCGGATCCGCAGTGGAAAGAGAAAACACCCGGTCAAATTGACCCGGGTCAGCTCTCGGTCACCCTGGCCTGGAAGCCTGCGGAAGCGACCCAGAAACAACTGGTGAACCTGCTTGCCCAGGCACCTCGCTGGTTTTTCATCAAGTACCCCAATGGGGCGTGGGATGGTTTCTATGGCTTTGTCAGCAGCGTTGGCAAGGCTATCCCGGCGAAAGAGACCATCACCCGTTCGGTAAAAATCTCCCTCTCTGGCCGCCAGTCCCCGGCAGAGACTGACTGGAACCCTGTCGCATGACCGAGCCGCACATTGATAGCCGCACCATCAAGCTGCGCACCCCCCGTGGCTTGGAGTCTGATGTCACCGTGCGGGCGCTGACGGCCCTGCAGCTGTTTGAATATCAGACCTACCTGGTCGATGTTGAGTGGCCCGCGCCGCCCCAGGAAGGGGATAAAAAGGCCCTCGATAAATACACCCTGCAGGTGCAAAAGGCGCTCTATGAGCTGAATGCCACCATGGCAGCGTTTGGTTTGCAGTACCTGCATCCGGCGGACTCCATCGAGGAAGTCAGATCCCGGGTGATCCGTTCCTACCCCCTGCCCGATCACATCATGCGTCTGGCGCTGGCGGTCAAGGAGCTGAGCGGCCTGGCACAGCCGCCCGCTGCCGATGAAGAGAAAGCGGTGGAAGAGGGTGAAGCACAGGAGCCAGCTGACCCAAAAAAAGCCTAGCGGCCGAAAAGGCGTTCATCCTGAGCCTGGCCCGCCAGTTTGGTCGAGCAGACTGGCGGCGCTGGCTGAGCGAGTTTTCGGCTGCTGAGTACCTGGACTGGGTGGCTGATTTCTCAAAGCATCCGACCGATTATCGGATCCGCCAATACGAAACCGGCCAGATCTGCGCCCTGCTGTTGAATGTCCACCTCAAGGCCGAGCACTGGGTCAGTCCCTCAGAATTTTTCTATAACCGCCCCGAACCCGTGGTGGTTGAACAAAGTGACGAGGAGATCGCCAACTTGGCCGCCTTTATCCCGGGAGTAGAGAGAACCTATGTCATCGACCCAGATTGCTGACCTTCGGGTGCTCCTCAGCGCGGATCTCTCGTCCTTGCCTGCCGATGTCCGCTCCGCAGCGAACGTGCTGAAAAGCTATGCTGCCGACGCCAAGAGTGCCGAAGACTCGACATTCAATTTTGGCCGCTCGTTCGGGGAAACCGCCGATCTGCTCTCGCAGAAGTCCCAGGCCATCATCGGTGGTTTCAGCCTGATGCAGGGAGCCGTGCTCGGCGTGGTGGGCGCGGCGGTCGGCATGGCCTCGGCGGTCAGTTCGTTGGCCCAGCAGGGACGCGAACTGGAGCAGATGTCCAACAAGGCGGGGGTGACCGTCGAACGGATGCAGGAGCTGGCCTACGCCACCGAGCAATACAATGTCAGCGGCGATCAGTTGGCTGACATGCTCAAGGACGTGCAGGACAAGTTGGGCGACTTCTCGGCCACCGGCGGTGGCGAGTTTGCCGACTGGATGACCAACATCGCCCCCAAGGTGGGGCTGACCATCGAAAAACTGCAGCAGATGAGCGGCCCCGATGCCCTTATCGCGATGCAGGATGCGATGGACAAGACCAACGTTTCCGCCGCCGAGCAGGTGTTTTACCTAGAGTCCATCGCCAACGATGTCTCCACCCTGCAACCCCTGCTGCGCAATAACGGCGACGAACTTCAACGCCTGACCGGGCACTATCGGAATCTCAACGCTGCGCTCTCCGAGACCGATATCAGTCAGCTAAAGGAGATGGATCAGCAGCTCCACGATGTGGGCCTGAAACTGCAAGGGTCGTTTGCCAAAGCGGTACTGGGGGCCTCGGAGCAGATCGACTGGCTGACCGACAAGGTGAGTTACGCGGTGGGCTACTGGGGGACGCTGTTCGACAGCTGGGCCGACAACCCCCGCACCATCGACGGCATGAGCCGTCGCCTCGGGAACCTGCGTGAAGAACTCAAGGATCTGGATGACCAGATCAAAGAGACGTCGGAGCAAAAGGCATTCGGCGGCGTCGGCCTGCTTGACGCCATCTTGGGCGATACGGCGGGCCGTTCTGCCCTGCCGGAGCTCCAGCAACGCCGCGCCGAGATTGAGGCCGAGATAGACCGGATTCAGGAGGCGTATGGCAAGAAGCGCTTCGGGATTGGTGAGCAACCGGAGTACCAGCCCCCGGAACCGGTCAGCTCTCGAGATACCAGCGCTGACAACAAGAAGCTGCTGGATCAGGGGGAGACGCGCCTCAGCGCCCTGGACATGCAATATGCCAGTGAGCTGGACAAGCTGCGCCTCTCCCATGAGGAGCGCCTGGCAGAAATCGATAGTATGCAGGTCAGCGAGGCCGAATTGCGGCGCCGCGGCTATGAGAGCCTGGGGGAGCTGCGAGAGGAGTACCGCCAGAAGGAGGCGGATTACTTCGCCGAGCAGCAAGCTGACTACATGGCCAAGCGTGAAGAGGCGATGGCCAAGGAGCTGGAGGCGGATCAGCGCAAGCAGGATCAGCTTGCCGAGCAGGAGCGCCAGCGCGTTGAAAGGCAGAAAGCGGCCCAGCAACAGGCCGCCCGCGACATGCTCAACTTCACCAGCCAGACCCTCAGCCTCACCACTGACATGCTCCAGCAGTCGGGCAAAGAGCAGACCTTCATCATGAAGGCCCTGCTGGCCGCTCAGAAGCTGCTGGCAATTCCGTCGATCTTGGTGGCCGGTGAGCAAGCAGAGGCCGGGGCGGCGGCGTTTGCCGCGATGACCGGCGGCCTGCTCGCGGCAGAGTCTGCCCGCGCAATGCTCAAGGCCCAGACCATGATATCGGTCGGCATCGTCGCCGGGACGGCCATTGCAGGCATGGCCCACTCAGGGATTGAAGAGATCCCCAGCGAGGGCACCTGGCTGCTCGATAAAGGCGAGCGGGTTTACACCAACAAGTCCGCCCAGCGTATCGATCAGATGTACGACCAGCTGATGACTGGGGGAGGCGGGGCGGCCAGCGGCGGCGCGGTGTTTGAGCAGCACTTTCATTTCAGTGCCGACATGACCGACACCGACCGCAATCAGGTGATCACAGAGGCCGCCAATCGGGGTTATCACATGTTCATCGAAGACCTTGGCAGCAATGGCCAAGCGCGTCGAATGCTGGGGGTATGACGATGGAAATCTATGACTGGCCCGCCGAGTTCAGAGTGCGGGAAAACTCCCTCGACCTTGAAACCATGGGGCGGGTATTTGAATCGCCGTTTGACGGCTCAGAGCAGACCGTCGCCACCCCGGGCAGCAAGTGGCTGATGGAGCTGACCATGGGCAAGATGGAGCCCGCTGTTGCCCGTCGCCTGGAAGCCTTCATCGCCAAGCTGGATGGCAAAACCAACCGGGTCAGGTTGTGGGACTTCGCTCACCCCAAACAGCCGGTACATGGTGCCCCTATCGTCAGTGAGGCGCTGAACATGCGCACCGCGATGACGAGCAGAGGGTGGAAGCCCTCGACCCTGGTACTGCGGGATGGCGACTGGCTACAGGTGGGCGATGAACTCAAGCGGGTCACGGCAGATGTTTGGTCGGATCAGTCTGGCGCGGCCCGGATTGCGTTTGCCCCCATGCTGCGCAAGAGCCACCCGAGCGGCACCCCCCTGGTGGTCGAGCGCCCCATGGGGGTGTTTCGCCTCGATGGCGGTGGCAAATCTCGTCGCCCGTCTGGCCTTCGCCGTGATCTCGGCACCCTCAAGTTCAAGGAGAGTTTCTATCCATGATCACCGGCCTTGATCCTGATGTGATCGCCGCCCTCAATCAGCCAAACGTGACAGCGCTCTATGCCCTCAAGCTGGACTTGGTGAGCGGTATGAGCCGCCTTCACTCGGGCTTGGGGGAGCTGGTGCTGGGTGGTGAGGTGTATTACGGGGTAGGTGCCCTGGGGGCGGTCAGCCCCCAGAAAGAACAGATATCCACCTCGCCAACCAAGCTGAGCGTCACCCTGACGGGGTTGGACAACGCCCTGCTGGCCGAGGTGATGAGGGAGCGCATCGTTGACCGAATGGCGTGGCTTTATCTGGTCGTGCTTGGCCCTGATGGCACCCCCCTCAATGCCTGTTTGCAGTTTAGCGGCAAGATAGCGCAAACCCCCATCAAGGCAGGGCGAACCAACACCATCCAGCTCACCATCTCGAACAAGTTTGAGGACTGGCAGAAGGGCCTCAACTTGCGCAACACCGACGAAAGCCACCGCCGCATTCACCCGAATGATCGCTTCTTCCGCTATCAGAACCAGATGGCTGACCGATCCATCTACTGGGGATCCAAGAAAGATGCCCCGAGTTTCAACTATGAGGACTGACCGCCATGCGCCACCCAGATTGGCAAATCCGCATCATCACCACCATTCAGGCCGCCACCGAGCGGCCTTTTTGTTGGGGTGAAAATGATTGCTGTCTGTTTGTCGCTGACGTGTGTCTTGCCGCTTGCGACAAGGATCCCGCAGCCCAGTATCGGGGGCGCTACACCACCGAGATCGGCGCCAAGCGGGTGCTTGCCAAGACCCACGGCAGCATTGAGGCCGCCCTCGATGCGCTGTTTGTCCGTGTACCAATTGCCATGGCCCAGCGCGGCGATGCCCTGGTGTTTGATGGCCCAAACGGGTTGACCGCCGGGGTCATGTGGGCTGGCCAAGTCTGGGCCATGACAGAGCAAGGCGCCCGCCCCATCCCGGATCAAGTCCCCCTCATTGCCTGGAGAGTTGAATAATGCCCGCCGCTGCCGTCCCTCTTATCGCTGGTGCCGCTGCTGGCGCGGGCGCTTATGCTGCCGTGACGGCTGTCACGGTGGGCATGGCCCTTTCCATCGGCACAGCGGTGGCCACTGCCACCATGATGTTGACGACGAAAAAGCCGTCGCTCTCTGACTATCGCAGCGCGAGCGAGCGTAGCCAGGTGCTGCGTGCTGCCGCCAGCGACAAGACCTGTGTCTATGGCCGCGTGGTGTCCTCCGGTCTGCTGTCGTTCGCCGCCGAGCAGGCCGGCGAGCAGGATGAAGGGGAGTGGCTGCACCTGGCCCTGGTGATCGCCGGTCACAAGCTCTCCCGCGTTGGCGACATCTGGCTGGGTGACGATCTGATCGGCACCTTCTCCGATCTGGTCTCCTACGAACTCCATGCCGACCGCAAAACCTGCGACCCCTTCATGTTGGCCAAGTGTGCCGATTGGAAGGAAGACATGATTGGTCAGGGGATTACCTGGCTGCGCCTGTCACTCAAGTTCGACCCCCAGAAGTTCCCGGCGGGGCTCCCCAACATCAAGGTGGAGAAGTTCGGAAAGGAGGTGTGGGATCCCAGGGACAGCAAATGGAAGTGGAGTGATAACGTCGCCCTGGTCATCCTCGACTATTACCGCTCCTGGCTGAACGTGCCGGACGATGAGATCCGCATGAACGAGTTCATCGTGGCTGCCAACATCTGCGATGAACTGGTCACGCGCCCGGATGGGACGCGGGAACCCCGCTATACGGCCAACGTGGAGTTCGATCTGGGCGAAGCCAGATCCAAGGTGTTGGAAGCACTCCACATGGCGTGTGCCGGCCAGCCGACTTACATAGGCGGCAAGCACGGCATCATCGCGGGGGCTTATTACGGGCCTGCCAGCGACGAGATCCGGGCGCACCAGATTATCGGGGATAGCGAGCTGCTGCCGGAGCCAGCCAGCAGTGAGAAAATCAACCAGGTGACCGGGACATTTGTTGACCCGATCACCTTCAAGAAGACCGACTTCCCGGCGGTGATTGTCAACGAATGGGTGGAAGAGGACGGCGGCCTTGCCCTGCTGGAAGACCTCGACCTGCGCTGTGTGACCAGCGAATACCAGGCCCAGCGTCTGGCGAATATCATGCTGCGTCAGCGCCGCTCCGCCCGCACAGTGACATGCCCGATCAACCTCTCTGGCTGGCGCTATCGCCCCGGCAGCTCGATCCGACTCTACATCCCGGCTCTGGGCATCAATGGCCCCGAGTTTCGTGTGGTAGATTGGTCGTTCTCGCTGACCAGTGGGGTCGAGCTCACATTGCGAGAAGAGAGCCCGCTGTTTTGGTCGGACGCCATCGGCAAGCCCATGGAGCGCCCGGAAATCACCGAGCTACCCTCGGGCGGTGTGGCCATGCCGGATCAGCTCCGTTATGAAGTGGAACAGATTGGCGAGGTGATCCAGGGCGTACTGTCCTGGCGCAACGTCGGCACCATCGCCTACAACCAGGTGATCATCCAGCGCCTTGACCCCGGCAAGCCCCCGGTGGTGGTGCTGACTGCCCAGGTGCCGGGGCAATCTTGCCGGGTGAATGGCCTGGCGGCCGGAAACTACGTGGGCCAAGTCCGCGCCATCGCCATGACCGGCGCCCCGTCGCCGGTTGCGTCGGTCAATTTCACCATCCAGGTGCCCGCTATCCCCGTGGGGGTCGAGGTTGAGGCAGGCAACTGGTCCCTAGCATTCCGCCCGGTGTTCACCGGTGGCCAGTCCTACGGCACCCTCTGCGAATGGTGGTGGAGCAAAGTGCAGCTGCCCCTGGCCGAGGTGCAGACCAAAGCAACCAATGCAGGCTTGGGTGCGTTCATGACGTTTCAAGGGTTGCAGCCAGACACCACCTATTACGTGTGGTTGCGGGCCGTCAACGCCTACGGCAAATCTGGTCTGTTTGCGGCCAGCGGTAAAACCTCCTACGACGCCGCCTCCATTCTCGACATCCTGGATGGGGAGATCGGTGGCGAACACCTACGCGAGGAGCTGCGCAAGCCCATCGAGCAGATCGCGGACATCGTTGACCAGGCGATCCCAGACATCATTGGCAAACTGGAGCTGGTCGAGCGCGAGTTCACCGACCTGAGCGAGACGGTCGCGCCGATTGCCGAGCGAGTGCCGGTGATCGATCGGGAGTTGACCGACCTGAGCGAGACGGTCGCGCCGATTGCCGAGCGAGTGCCGGTGATCGATCGGGAGTTGACTGGGCTGGGGTCTGCCCTGGCCGCGCTCGATGAGCGGGCGACACAGACCGAAAGCCTGCTGCGCGACGAGCAAGACAGCCTGGGACAGATGGGGATCGGCGCAGTCCTGCAGCAAGACAAGCTGCACGGCAAAATCGACCGTGTGCAGAGCGAGATGGGCGATCTGCGCGATGCCATTTTCACGGTCAACCCCGAAAACGGCCAGATCGAAATGGATGTGGTGCGGGCGCTGCGCGATGAAACTCACGCTAGCTTTACCGAAGTCAACCAGAAACTGGACGCCGCCACCGGCACCTTGGCCACCAAGGCCGATCATGCAGTGGTGGATGCCCAGGGCGAACGGCTGACCGAGGCCGAGCAGGTGCTGGATGGCATCAATGCCAAGATCACCCAGACGGTCACCAAATCGGAGTTCACCAGCGAACAGCAGCGCCTGACCGAGGTCAGCAGCTCCCTGGATGCCGCCCTGGGGCAGATCCAGCAGAAGGCCGCCCAGTCCACCGTGACCGAGCAGGGCGAACGGCTCGCGGCGGCAGAGCAACGGATCACCGTCAACAGCGATGCCCAGTCGGCCCTGGCCGAGCGCGTATCCGGCCTCAAGGCCGAGCTGGAGGCAGATGACCAGACCCTGCTGGCCAACATCACCGAAGTGGCGCGGGTCAGTACCGAGGCTGACCAGGTGCTGGCTGAGCGGGTCAGCGGGGTCGAGGTGCGCACCGACACCGCCGAGGGCGCGATCCGGGCGCTGGAGGAGATTGTCGAGAATGACGGCGGGATCACCGCTGGCCGCTTTGACGAGATCACCGCCACCCTGGACCTGACGGCCAAGGCTGCTGACCAAGCCGCCGAGGCCGCCATTGCCAACGCCCTCGCGGGCGATAAGGGGGAGCAGCGTCACCGCCAGGCCGAGGCATCCATTCGCCGTGACCAGCAGGTGCAGCTTGATCTTCATCAGGCCCTGGCGAGCGAGGTCACCGACCTCAGTGCCAAGTTAGAAGGAGAGAAGGCCGCCACCATTGCCCGTCTGACAGAGGTTCGGGAGGTGATCGCCGGGGTTGAGCAGTCCACCGCCCGGGAGTTAAGCCAGCTCAAGACCGACTACCAGGCAGCAGACAGCAAGACCGCCGCCGCCTTGGAAGAAAGCAATCGCACCCTGAGTGCCGCCGATCAGGCTATGGCCGAGCGGGTAACCCAACTGCAAGCCACCCTGGAAGAGGATGACAGGGCGCTCAACGCTGCGCTCCTGGAAACCCAGCGAACCGTTGCAGAAGGGGATCAGGCGCTCGCCGAGCAAATCGGCCAGCTCAAGACAGCCAGCGGCGATCAAGCCGCCCAGCTCACCAGCCTGGGCAAGGTGGTCACCGATGGTCAGCAGGCCACCGGCGAGGCCCTGCAACAGCTCACCACCAAGACCGACAAGACCCAATCCGATGTGGGCACCTTGTCTGAGGCCGTGGCAGAGCAGGGCAAGGCGCTGGCCGCTCGCCAGGATGACCTGTCAGCAGAAGTCAATCTGACCGCCCTGGCCAGCATCGGCAACACCTTAGCGGATGATCAGGACGAGGGTCGGGCTCGCAAGGCCCGCGCCACGATCACTCGTCGTCAGGATACCCAGGCAGACGAACACCAGGCGCTGGCCCGCGAGGTGACCCAGTTCCGGGCCGAGTTTGAGGGGGAGCAGGCGGCGACGTCTGCCGCGCTCACCGGGGTGAGGGAGGTGATCGCCGGGGTGGAGCAGTCCACCGCCCGGGAGATCAGCCAGCTCAAGGCCGATTACCAAGCGGCAGACAGCAAGACCGCCGCCGCCTTGGAAGAAAGCAATCGCACCCTGAGTGCCGCCGATCAGGCTATGGCCGAGCGGGTAACCCAACTGCAAGCCACCCTGGAAGAGGATGACAGGGCGCTCAACGCTGCGCTCCTGGAAACCCAGCGAACCGTTGCAGAAGGGGATCAGGCGCTCGCCGAGCAAATCGGCCAGCTCAAGACAGCCAGCGGCGATCAAGCCGCCCAGCTCACCAGCCTGGGCAAGGTGGTCACCGATGGTCAGCAGGCCACCGGCGAGGCCCTGCAACAGCTCACCACCAAGACCGACAAGACCCAATCCGATGTGGGCACCTTGTCTGAGGCCGTGGCAGAGCAGGGCAAGGCGCTGGCCCGCGAGGTGACCCAGTTCCGGGCCGAGTTTGAGGGGGAGCAGGCGGCAACGTCCGCCGCGCTCACCGGGGTGAGGGAGGTGATCGCCGGGGTGGAGCAGTCCACCGCCCGGGAGTTAAGCCAGCTCAAGACCGACTACCAAGCGGCAGACAGCAAGACCGCTGCCGCCTTGGAAGAAAGCAAGCGCACCCTGAGCGACGCCGATGAGGCCATGGCCGAACGGGTAACCCAACTGCAGGCCACCCTGGAAGGGGATGATCAGACGCTCAACGCCGCTATCCTGGAAACCCAGCGCACCCTGGCGCAGGGGGATCAGGCGCTGGCCGAGCAACTGACCCAGTTGCAGGCCAAGGTGGAGACGGGTGATAAGGCGCTCGATGCGGCCATCAAGCAGACCCAGCAAGCCCAGGTGACCGGCGACAGCGCCCTGGCCGCCCGCATGGATCAACTGCAAGCCACCCTGGAAGGGGATGACCAGACGCTCAACGCCGCCATCCTGGAAACCCAGCGCACCC